>JALSXE010000304.1:0-11099 GCA_027072755.1 Campylobacterales bacterium
CATATGTCCGCACGACAGGCTTTGTGAAGGCGACTGTACCCTAAACGACGGATACGGCGCCGTCACGATAGGTCCTATCGAGACATTTATCAGCGAAACCGGTTTCAAAGCGGGGTTGACTCCGAAGTTCGCCGAAGAGAAGGTGGGTAAAAAGGTGGCTGTCATAGGCTCCGGTCCGGCCGGTCTCTCCGCGGCCACTTTTCTGCTTCGCGCCGGAATAGATGTGGAGATATTCGAGCGTGCCGATCGTCCCGGGGGGCTTTTGACATACGGAATCCCCGGCTTCAAACTCGATAAAAGCGTACTTTTCAGACGTGTCAAGTGGATGGAAGAGGCCGGTTTGAAGATTCACTACAACGTAGAGGTCGGAAAAGATTTGCCCTTTGACAAGCTTACGGAGGAGTTCGACGCCGTTTTCATAGGCATAGGTGCAACGAAGCAGCGTAAAGCTGGCATACCTAACGAAAACGCGGAGGGGTGTATGCTTGCGATGGATCTTCTTGTCAACATCCAGAAGAAGAGTTTCGGTGACCCGTACGACAAACGCGTTGAGGTCAAAGATAAGAGGGTCATCGTAATAGGGGGCGGGGACACAGCCATGGACTGCGTACGCACATCGCTTAGAGAAGGGGCCAGGAGCGTACAGTGTCTCTATAGACGTGATGCAAGAAACATGCCCGGGTCGAGGAAAGAGTACTACAACGCAAAAGAGGAGGGTGTAGAGTTTATATTCAACGCCTCTCCCAAGCAGGTTATCGTGAACGACGAGGGGCGCGTCGTAGGTATAGAGATGCTCAAAACCGCTCTCGGCGAGCCTGACGAGAGCGGAAGGCAGAGGCTCAAAGAGATAGAAGGAAGTGAATTCAGAGTAGATGCGGATGTCATTATATTCGCTCTCGGTTTCTCACCGGTTCCGTACGAGTTCCTTTCTGCGAACGGAATAGAGACCAACGAATGGGGAGGCATCGTGATAGACGAAAATTTCGAAACGACAACCAAAGGGGTCTATGCCGGCGGTGACTGCCAAAGAGGTGCCGACCTTGTAGTGACGGCCGTATATGACGGACGCGAGGCTGCAAAAGCGATAATAAAGAGGCTTCTGGATTAGCGTTGACACCTTTTGTAGAGGCGGTCGCCGGGGCCGCCCGGGAGATTTCGGGTCGACTGCTCGAAGGGTGGAGTCCGCGCTACTCGAGATATTTCGACATAGGGGCCGGAGGCGATAGGAGTGCCGGAATAGATCGGATGGCGGAGGCGATATATGTCGAAGCTCTCGGCTCTTTCGGCACCATAGATTCGGAAGAGTCCGGTATAATAGGTTCGGGAGAGGCAAAAATCGTGCTGGATCCTATCGACGGGAGTGACAATGCCATCTCCGGCCTGCCCTACTTCGGCTCCTCCGTAGCTCTTGAGCGTAACGGCAGGGTGGAGGAAGCCGTTATCGTGAACCTGGCCAACGGCGATCTATTCTTCAAAAGCGACAACCGGCTGATGGTGGGAAAGATATCGGGCGGCGGATTCGCTCCCGTAGCGAAACGTGAAGATTCGACCGTCGGGATTTTCGAGAAGGCGTATGCATATCCCGGCCTTGCACGTCGGCTGTACGAGCGGAAGATGAAGTTCCGTTCACCGGGGGCTGTAGCTCTATCGCTCGCTTATGCCCACTATGTCGAGTTTGTCATCTTTGCAGGTCCGAGGCGCCGCTACGATTTCGCCGCCGCGCTTTGGATGTGTGAAGAGCTTAACACTATAGAGACAGAGAGTCTGCTAATAGTTGCAAAAGATGGAAAAAAAGCCGAGCTTTTGCACCGTCTGGCACTGCAAGATCAAGGATAGAGTATGAATTTCGGAAACATTTTCAAGAGTATTCGTAAAGAGCACCCGAAACCTGCGGAGGCGCCGGCCCACTGGATAAAGTGTCCAAAATGCAACGCGCTGATGTACTACAAAGAGATAGAAGCGAACCATTATGTCTGCCCGAAGTGCGGGTACCATATGCGGCTCTCTGCGGACCAGCGCATAAAACTTCTGGCTGACGAGGGGAGCTTTACGGAGCACGACAGCGGACTGGAGCCGGTAGACCCTCTCAAGTTCGTGGACAAGAAGAGCTACAAAAAACGGATCGAAGAGGCTAAAAAGAGGACGGGACGCACTTCGTCGGTAGTAAGCGGTTCGTGCACTATCGACTCGGAGCCGGTCGAGCTCGTCGTTTTCGACTTCGCATTTATGGGGGGAAGCCTCGGTTCGGTAGAGGGTGAGAAGATTGTCAGGGCTGTCAACAGGGCGCTCGAAAAGCGGTGCGGAGTCGTCATAGTCAGCGCGAGCGGCGGTGCGAGGATGCAGGAGAGTACATACTCTCTTATGCAGATGGCAAAGACGAGTGCTGCTCTGGCAAAACTCGACGAAGCGGGCCTTCCCTTCATATCGATACTCACAGATCCCACTATGGGGGGAGTCAGCGCCTCTTTCGCGATGCTCGGTGACATCATACTCGCCGAACCGGACGCCCTTATAGGCTTTGCGGGGCAGCGTGTTATCAAACAGACGATAGGTGCGGACCTGCCGGAGGGATTTCAGAGGTCGGAGTTTCTGCTCGAACATGGACTCATAGACAAGGTGGTTCCGAGGCGCAAGCTCAAAGAGAGTGTCGCCACACTGCTCAAGCTCTTCAACAACAGAGGGAGAGAGTGAAGCTCTACGCCCTTCTGGATGAAGAGTCGCTGAAGCGGCACGGATGGAGTCTGGAGCGCTTCGTCAGGCGCGCCTGCGAACTGGGTGCCGAGATACTCCAGTACAGGAACAAGAGCGGCGATATCGAGTCTGCGGCAAGAAGGCTCGAAGACCTGGTTTCGAGCTTTCCCGGAAGGGTGATTGTAAACGACTATGTGGACCTCGCCGCAATCTGCGGCGGTGTACATCTGGGGCAGGAGGATCTGGCGCGCTACGGAGGTACTCCCCGTGAGGCGGTAGAGAAGATTCGCCAAGCGGTCGGCGAGGGGGGATGGATAGGTCTCTCTACCCATAACGAGATCGAGATAAAGGAGGCGAACTGCCTCGAAATAGACTATATAGGTCTGGGTGCCTGCAGAGGCACGGAGACAAAGAGCGATGCGAATGTTTTGGGAATAGAGACGGTTTCGGCCCTCGCCGCACTCTCTACCCACCCGGTAGCCGCCATTGGCGGTCTGAGGCTCGACGACGAGATACCCAATGCAGCCTATCGAGTAGTCGGAAGCGGTCTCTATGAAGATTAACGTTGTGGCTATAGCGAAGCCGGAGAGGGACGCCTACGCTCAAATATGCGACCGTTTCGCGAAGATGTCCGGCAGATACGCCTCCGTAGTCTCCAACGATATTTTCAGTTCGAAAGTGACCAGAGCGCAGGAGAGCGGTGCGGCGGAGGCGAAAAAGCTCTATTCGAAGCTTTTCGAACCTTGGATGAGAAGAGGGTACAAGATAGCTCTCGATCCGGCCGGCAGGAGGGTAGATACCGAAAAGTTCTGCCGCCTTCTTGAAGAGAGGAGCGAAGTGACCTTCTTTCTGGGGGGAGCCTATGGGCACGGGGGCGATTTTCTGAAGCGTTGCGACGAGGTGATCTCACTCTCCGATCTGACCATGAGCCACAAGGTCGCGAAAGTGGTTCTGTTCGAGCAGATATATCGTGCACTTACGATTCTACACAACCATCCTTATCATAAATAGGAAGATGCCGATATTTGCAGGTAGATGAATGGTATCGGAATTACCCCGATTTTGTAATTTAAGGGTATTTCGATAAAATTCAATAATTTTTATGTAAGGAGCAGGGGTTGAGAGACAACGATATAGAGTATTTCAAACAGATGCTTGAAGCTAGACGGGAGCAGATATTGAAGAATATCAGGGGAAGCTCCAAAGAGCTTGATGAGCTGCACCGGAACCATGAAGTTATGGATGAAGGGGATTTCGCATCGGTCTCCACCGACAACATGATCAATGAAGAGATCCTCTCGTCTCAGCAGAGGGAGCTTGAAGAGATCGACGAAGCGCTCGCAAAAATAAGAGACGGCTCATACGGAATATGCGAGATGTGCGAGGAGCCTATAGGTATGCAGCGCCTCAAGGTCAAACCTTTTGCGAAATACTGTATCACCTGCAGGCAGATCGCCGAAAAGAGCCCAGCATAATCAGGAGGCTTTCCGATGTATTTTAAACGTTACACTCTGGCTTCGATACTACTGATCGCCGCGGTAGGCGGTTATGTCTACTATATGGTCACAAAAGACACCTATACGATCGAACTGCTGGGTGTCAACGTAACTCTTCCGATCGCCGTCTGGATTGTGGTGCCTATGGTTCTTTTCTATCTGGCGTCGCTTTTTCACATGCTCTATTACGGATTCAAAGGGTATTTGCAAAAACGACGTGTGGAGCGGGATATCTCAAAACTCTCGGACGCTCTTTATTGGGATGTCCTCAAATCTCCCAAACAGCACGCCTATGATGACAAAGAGATTAGAAAAATCGGTGTCGTTCTCGATCAGGGGTTCGACGACCTTACAGGTGTCGACAAGAGCAAATGCGATGAGCGGGTCAAAGATGCTCTGGAGATGGTCGAGGCGATAGAGCGGGGCGAGTATGTCGATATGAAAAAGGTCTCTCTCGACAAGAGCAACCCCTACGTAGTGAAGAACTGGCTCAACTTTCTTGACTCAGAGCCGGAGCGCGCCGAAGAGATCGTGCGAAAGGCCGAGGCGTACGACGAATCGGTCGTACACGCCGCCATGAAGAGATTTGTCGAAAACGCTTCACAGCAGCAGATAGAGAAGTATAAAGAGAGGGTCGATATAGATATCTTGATTCACCTTCTCGACTCGATGCAGAGTACGGAAGAGGAGAAGCCGCGGATAGCCCTCGACTTCATAGAGAGCCTGCTCGAATCGTTGAAGCCGTCGGAGAAGGAGTACCTGCAGATCGCGCAGAGACTCTCCAAACTATACACTCCAGATGAGGTCCTCAGATTTTTCGAGAAGGTTGTCGCCCGTGACGACAAGGCGTTCAAAGCCTATGTTTTCGTTCTGATCGAGTTTGAGATGCTGGATAGGGCCAATGAACTGCTCCAGGATACCGCACGCGGGGAGTACCTCGATTTCAAAGCCTTCCTCGATTTGAGAAAAGCGGGAAAACACTACCCGATGAGTCTGCTTCTGCCGAGGTGCTGAAAGAGAGATGAAGAGCAAAGTTCTCGATTTTTCCTCACCCCTTTTCGTGCTGGCTCCTCTTGCCGGCCTTACCGACCTGCCGTTTAGAAGCGTGGTGAAAAAGTTCGGTGCCGATCTTACCGTCAGTGAGATGATCAGCTCCAACGCACTTGTGCACAACAGTAAAAAGAGTATGAAGATGCTCGAAAAGAGCCCGCTGGAGGACCCCTATTCGGTTCAGATAGCCGGTGCCGACGAAGATATAGTAAGAAGGGCCGTCGAGATATTGAACGGGGTGGAGGGGATAGATATAATAGATCTAAACTGCGGCTGTCCGGTGCCGAAAATCGTATCTCACGGTTCGGGAAGCTCCCTGCTCAAAGATCTCGAAAAGATGGGCCGTATAATATCGACGATAAAGAGCGCTTCCCGAAAACCTCTGACCAGCGTCAAGATACGCATAGGCTTCAACGAAAAAAAGCCCGTTGAGATCGCGAAAGTGTGTGAAGCGAACGGTGCCGACTTCATCGCCGTTCACGGCCGTACGCGGGCCGGAAAGTTCAAGAGCGAAGTCGACTACGACGCGATCAGAAAGATAAAAGAGTCCGTATCGATTCCGGTGATAGCCAACGGAGATATAACGAGCTACGAAAAGGCCAGAAGTGTGCTTGAGTTTACAGGTGCGGACGGCGTGATGATAGGGCGGGGTGCGGTAGGAAAGCCGTGGATATTCTACCAGCTGCGGCACGGGGAGGAGGAGATGGACCCGGCCCTGAAGAGGAGTATCATTCTCGAGCACTTCGATCAGATGATATCTTTTTACGGCGACTACGGCGCTACGCTTTTTAGAAAACATCTTCACACTTACTCAAAGGCCGGTTACGCCGGTGCATCGGCATTCAGAGACAGAGTAAACCGTACCTCCGACCCGACGCAAATGAGAGAGATCATAGAGAGCTTTTTCGACCCTTCGAATCTGCTTGTCGCTAAAGCATCCTAACCGATATTACGCAAATTCAGGGCCGAGCCCGTAATACCAAACCCAAATAAAAAGAGAACGAAGCATTCGGTCGTCACCGCAGCGAGACCTGCGGGAGCGAGTCGAACGAAAGCGGCCGAAAATCGTGCTCAAACCCGAAAGGGGAGAAGCGTAAGGCGAAAGTAAACCGCTCCGCTTTCGCAGCTTCGCACGACGCTGCGTATATGCCGGAGGCATAGCAGACGTCCGCTGTTCACGATTTTCAGGCTATCGTCGACGTCTTGACAGGCGCGGAGCACCCGTCGAGCGAGGATGAGGGCCGGATGTTTCGTTTCTGTTTGGGATTGGTATAAGTTGGCATGACCTGGCCGGCCCCACAACCCCCTGAAGCTACAAAATCGGAGATTTCGAGATAGTTATGGCTAAGGGAGGTTCTCTCTGGTTGCGTTGGCTTTGAAGGCTTCGTAGGCGTCCGGATGGTTCTCTTTAAGAAAGTGGTCGAGCTGCTTTTTGTTGGCTTCGAAGAGCGATGTAAAACTCTCCTGATCCTCTACTCTCTTTTCCGAAAATGTATCGAGCAGTAGGTTGCTGTTTCCTACGACCATAAGGTACTGTTTGTCGTTGAACTCAAGAAGTATGAGTCTGTTTTGCTGATCCAAGACCTTCTGGTAGCGTATAACGGCTCCCTCCGGAGCTATCTTGGCACCCCCGATTCCCGGCATGAGCCATCCGCCCAGATCCGATCTTTTGCGCTTTACGAGCCAGAGAACGAGGAGCAGTAGAGCCATTATTCCCAAAACGCTCCAGTAGCGCCAGCCCGGGAGGGTCTCTTCCGTTTTCGCTACCGTTAGGGGCCTACTCTCTTTGCGCGGTTCGGATGATGGGGACGAAATTTTCGAAGCGGCCGCCGGTACGATTCTTATGCGTAGGCCGAAACCGTCAACCGTTTTGGAGGCTTCGACCTTTATACCCTTTTTTGCGGGAACGATTTTTATGAGCGCCGAGTTTTCCGCCGCTCCGGTAACGGCTATCGACTCCACAATGCTGCTTTGGAGCTCTTTTGCGAAAGGCTTTAGTATATGGACATTCGAGAGTCTTATATTTATACTTCCGTCGCCGGCCTCGCTCTTCTTTATCGAACCGTCGAAGGGTGCGTCAAACGAAAGCATCAGGTCTACCCTGTTCTCCCTTTCGTAGATATTCCGGTTCAAGAGGGTGGCCGCAAAGAGCAGGGGAGTCAGAATCAGAATTGTCAATAGGGCTCTCATCGGCTGCTATCTCTCTTTCGACAGGTAGTAGAGTACCGCGTCGGCATCGAGTATCTCGTTTAAACGGATCGCTAGATTCTGCTCATATACCATCACTTCTCCGCGCCCGATAATTCGGCCGTTCACGTATGTCTCCACGCTCTCTCCGGCAGGTTTTTGCAGATCTATGACGGAGCCGACTCCAAGATGGAGTATCTCGTCGAGTGTCAGCTCCGTTTCACCCAGATAAGATGTGATCTGCACCTCGATATCCAAAAGGCGCTCGAAATCGAAAGGTTCGATCTCTCTCTTCTCCATATTTTCACTGCTCTGAGGCATCGTCTCCCTTTATCTGTAAGGCTATGCAACGGTTTTCGGTTTTAAACAGAAGAGTTTCACATCCGCTTCGGAGGTGGCCGATGCCGTCGAACCGCGGTGTGGCTATGGTGCACGGAATACCGCGATCGCTTGCGATCATTTTTGCATGGCCCACGATAAAGTTCGCCAGTTCCGATGTGAGATCTTCGAGAGCATCTTCGTCGGGATCGTTTTCGAAAAGCAGTATCGAAGAGACCTTTTTGAGAGTAGGCTTCTGTAGCCACAGGGTAGCCACCATATGCCCCTCCCTTTCGCACGAAAACGGTATGGCCGCCCTGTACCCGCTGCGGGCGGGACGGTTTTTGCAGGGCACAAGTCTCATTCCGAAGTGCTGTTCGAACACCTCACTCATCGAAGTCCGCAACAGGTCTGTCACTCTCTCCTCCATCCCGGTTCTTGAATTCTGCTTGATTATAGGATAAAAATTTTAAATTATGCATTAATAGTATATCGGCTATTTATCGTTAATGCTGTATAATTGCAGGTTTTTCGCCCGTGCCGGACGAAAATGATCAGGATGGAATAGATGGAAATTCAACTTCTGCTTGCCGGTATGGCTATAGGTACTCTTTCGGGCTTTTTCGGTATCGGAGGCGGTACCATACTGGTGCCTTTGCTGATGATGATGGGCTACGACATAAAGAGTGCCGTAGGTATATCGGTAATGCAGATGGTATTCAGCTCGTTCTACGGCTCATGGATAAACCACAAAAAGGGCTTTTTGAACCTAAAAGAGGGAGCGGTAACGGGTTTAGGCGGTTTCGTAGGGGCTCTTGGGAGCGGCTGGCTCGTTTCGACGGTTCCCGAGATAGTGCTCGAGACGATGTTTCTTGCCGTGATAGGATTTGCGCTATACCGCTTTTTCAAAGCTCCCGAATATACGGAGCAAGAGAGCGGGCACGATCTCTCCCCGTTAGTGCTGGCCGGAGCGGGGGCGGTGATAGGGCTCTTTTCGATCTCCATGGGGATCGGAGGATCTATCCTTCTGACCCCGATTCTGGTGGGTCTGCTCCGCTATCCGCTGAAGAAGGCGGTATCGGCCGGACTCTTTTTTGTGGTATTCTCTTCGGTCTCCGGCTTCATAAGTCTCTCGCTGGCGGGACATATAGACTATCTGCACGGATTTTTGGTGGGGGCCGCCTCTTTGGCGGGAGTATATACGGGAATCCATCTTGCGGCTGTTACCGGGCACAAAAAACACAAAAACGCACTTGTTGTGCTATATATAATCATTCTCGGAATGATGCTGAAAAAAGTTTTAGGAGTCTGAATTTTTGGAAACAATCAAGATTTTCGGTGCACGTGAGAACAATCTCAAATCGGTAAACCTGGAGATACCGAAAAACAAGCTTATAGTACTGACCGGACTCAGCGGAAGCGGGAAGAGCACGCTGGCGTTCGATACGCTCTATGCCGAGGGGCAGCGGCGCTATATAGAGTCGCTCTCATCCTACGCCAGGCAGTTTCTGGACCGAGTCGGCAAGCCGGATGTGGAGAAGATAGAGGGGCTAACCCCCGCAATTGCGATAGATCAGAAGACCACTTCCAAAAACCCGCGCTCCACGGTAGGAACGATTACCGAAATATACGACTACCTGCGGCTTCTTTTCGCCAGGATCGGCAGACAATACTGCCACCTCTGCGGCCGCCCCGTATCGCAGATGAGCGCAAGCGACATAATAGAGCAGGTGCAGAAGCTGCCCGAGGGCGCGAAGCTGGTGATCATGGCCCCGCTGGTGCGTGAAAAGAAGGGTAGCTTCGCCGATCTTTTGGAGTCGCTGCGCCACAAGGGGTATGTGCGTGCTCATATAGACGGCGTGACGGTGCGGCTGGACGAGGATATCGAGCTCTCGAAGACCAAAAAACATACGATCAAGGCGGTAATAGACCGTGTCGCGGTAAAGGAGGGGAACCGCGAGCGGATAGCGCAGGATATCGAAAAGGCGCTTGCCGAGAGTTACGGAGAGGTCGAGATAGAGGTACTCAACCACGAAGATATGAATACGCAGCCGCTCATACACTACAGCGAACATCTGGCCTGTTTCCATTGTAAGGTGAGTTTCGATCCGCTGGAGCCGCTCAGCTTCTCGTTCAACTCCCCGAAAGGGGCATGTCCGACGTGCGACGGTCTGGGAATGCGATATACACTCGACCTGACCCGGGTCATAGATCCGCATCTCAGCATCTCCCGGGGGGCGATAAAAACGATGTACGGTTTCAACAGGGGGTACTACTTCGGGTTTCTGAAAGCCTTTTGCGAAAGTTCGGGCATAGATATAGACAGACCCTACGAAGAGCTCGAGCCGTTCCGGCAGAAGCAGATCCTCTACGGGACTCCCGACAAGATAAAGTTTACTTGGAAAAGGCACCGCCTCGAGCGCGTCTGGCCCGGTGTCGTGAAGATCTCGTACGATATGCTAAAAGACGAGAAGGAGTTCGGGGAGTATATGACCGAAAAGGTGTGCGACAGCTGCGGAGGCCACAGGCTAAAACCGGAATCTCTCGCCGTTAAGGTCGGAGGCAAAACGATAGCCGAGATTATCGATATGCCGATAGAGGAGTGTTACTCCTTTTTCCGTGACGAGAGCAACTTCGAATCACTTTCGAAACAGCAGAAGACGATTGCCGCGCCGATTTTGAAAGAGATCCGGGAGAGGCTCTTTTTCCTCTACGATGTCGGTCTTGGTTACCTGACGCTCGGCAGAGACGCCAGGACGATAAGCGGGGGAGAGGCGCAGCGCATCCGTATAGCCAGCCAGATAGGAAGCGGCCTGACGGGGGTGATGTATGTTCTCGACGAGCCGAGCATCGGCCTGCACGAGCGCGATACCCAAAAGCTTATCCGCACTCTGAAGTCGCTGCAGCAAAAGGGCAACAGCGTCATAGTCGTCGAACACGACAAAGAGACGATAGAGGCGGCGGACTTCATCGTAGATATAGGCCCGGGTGCGGGACGATTCGGCGGTGAGGTCGTCTTTGCCGGAACCCTTGAAGATCTGAAAAAGTCCGATACACTGACGGCCGACTACCTGACGGAGCGCAAAAAGATCGAATATTTCCATGGACGGCCACAGAAGGAGTGGCTCGAGATAAAGAATGTCAATATCAACAATATACGGGGATTGAACGCGAAAATACCCCTTCGAAACTTCGTCTGTATCACCGGAGTCAGCGGCAGCGGAAAGAGTTCTCTTATTCTTCAGACGCTGCTGCCTACGGCCAAAGAGATGCTAAACCGCGCGAAAAAGGTGCAAAAGGTCGACGGCGTGGAGATAACGGGCCTGGAGAGCCTGGACAAGGTGATCTATCTGGACC
>JALSXE010000305.1:0-11015 GCA_027072755.1 Campylobacterales bacterium
CCTTCTCCCTCCCCTGAAAGCCGTCTACGCTCTTGACTTCGCACTCGACTCTCCTCTTCTCGAGCATACGGCGTATCAGCTTCACCTGTGAGAGATAGGGGGTTATGACCCCTATCTCACCGGCCGCCACTCCGCACTCGATTAAACTCTCCACCGTCTGTACGACCAGTTCGGCCTCAGCCCCATTTTCAAAAGAGGTCGAGCCCGGCTGCAGCGATTCGTCCGCGTCGATTTCGGAGGTGTCCGCAAATACAACGGGGCTTTTTGGATCGAGCAGCTTCCTATAAAAAGGGGAATCGGGCAGACGCTTTAGCTCGAGCATTCGATCGGCGCACGATCTGTCGGCTTCAAGAAGCCTCTCATACATAAGAGAGTTCGGAAAATCCATTATCGTCTCGTTCATCCTATACTGCACCCCGAGCATTTTGGAAGGTACTCCATCCGTCAGCATCAGTCTCTCGAAAAGCGAATGTTTCAGAATATCGAGGCCGCTCACAACCGTAGGGGGCAGCTGCTTGTGGTCGCCGGCCAAAACCGCCTTCGGTGCGCGCATCAGCGGCAGAAGCGTCGACGGCTCCATCTGCTGGCTCGCCTCGTCTATGACGGCGATATCGAAGCGGATCCCATCCAGTGCCTCGGAGCCTACCATGCCGTTTGTAGAGAGAACCACATCCGCTTCCGATACGATTTTGCGTACCATCGACTCTTCGATACGCCTGATCTTCTCAAAAATGGTCTGCAGCTTCTCGTCTTCGGCTATCCACGCCGCCATCGACCTGACGGTCGCGGCATCGACGCCGCGAAAACTTCTACCCGTTGCCGCGAGTGTTTTTACTCTCTCTTTCGACATTCCCCTAAGACGTGAAGGTGTCGGCTTGGAGTGTCTGTCTCTCGCCTCTATCCGTTCACGAATCCCCTCGGCGAGCTTTTTTATCTTCAGACTCTGAGGGTCGCTCTCCATGCGGCTGAAGAGAGTGTAGCGCTCGAGCCCCTCCCCGACCCTCGCCGGGTGTCCTATGCGGACCAGGTCGAGCCCCTCGACGTCTGCCAGTTTTCTGAGCATGTTGTCTACCGCCACATTCGAATCCGCGGTGGCAAGGACCCTCTCCCCCCTCCTGACGGCCTCCGTTATAACTTCGGTTACGGTCGTCGTTTTCCCGGTACCCGGAGGTCCGTGGACAAGTACGATCTCGTTTTCCCCCGCTGCGAGATTCACCGCCTCGATCTGATCCGCGTTCAACACGCTATTTGAAATTTCCGCTTCCTGTATATCGGGCCCGGATGGTCTCTTAAGCCCGAGTATGATATCTCTTTGTATAGAGAACGGAGCTTCGATATGTCTCATCTTTTCGAGGTTGCTCTCCATTCTCTTGAAGGTGATATCGTTGACATAGAGGTCGATCCTGATACCGTCGCCTTTTACCCACGAAGGAGGTTTTTGCGAAAATGCAACCTCTATATAGTTTTTCGCGACGGCCATAACGGTCGCGGTAAGATCGCTTTTAAGGGGCTCTCCGCGGCTGATCAGTACGATATCGCCGCTTCCTATCTGCGTCTCGATTTTCTCGTCACGGCTAAAACGTACTATAAAAAGGTCGAACTTCATCCCCGTAGTGCGGCCTCTGAGCCCGAGAACGGCCCTGCCGTACAGCTCCCTTTCACGACCGCTCATCGAGCCTATTTCACGAATCTGCGCATCCATCTCGGCCCTGCGTTCCACACCCAGAAGAGCACGATACTCCTCTATATAGTCGTGGATCTTCTTAATTCTATGCTCGAGTTCACGGCTCGGCACCATCTCTTTGGGAAGTTTGAAAAAGCTCTTTTTCGTAGGGATATAGAGGACGAACCCGTCCGCCTCGTAGACTCTCGCTATGTTTGAGGGTTTTATCCTGTAACGCCTGAGTTGCAGGGAGCGGGCCCGCTCGTCGAGACGGGCCGGGAGTATGAAAGGCAGCGCGCTTTTTCGGGCCATCAGTGGGTCGGAATCGGTACCGGCGCGCTGTAGTTCATTTCGGCAGGCTTCGACTCACGGTAGGTGGGCACAACGCTCTGTTGCGGAGCGGAGGTTCTGTTCTCTTCTGCAGGTACGGCGGGAGCGGAGGGCTCGACTCCGGTCGCGGGAGCGGTCACATTCTTCTCCTCGGCCGCCGGAGCGGTCCTACTCTTTTCAGTGCACTCGGCTTTGGCTTTCTGAAGCTCCTCTTTCAGGTCTTCCATATCGAACTCCATATCATCAAGTCTATCCTGCAGAGCCATAACGGGTTTGACGTTTACGCCATAGTCGTACACCAGCTCTCCGCCGTCTTTTCCCTGCTTCAGAAGCACCGCTATGAAGATCAGCAGAAAAGCTATGAAAACATTTCTCGCCCACGCCCTGCGGATGGCCATAGCTCCGGCTTTAAGAAGCAGCAGAACCGGTACGGCGTATACGAGGTAGGTTCCAAGCAGCTTGTGAGACTTCAGCTCATCTTTGGCCTCCGGAGTTAGGAGCGAAAAGGCGTGGGATCCGTCGGCTTTTCCGGTAAAGAACGCTCCCGCATATACTATGACGGCCAGCGTAAGCAGAAAAAGAGATGTAACACTCACTGCCGGCCTCTTCGCTTTAAGATTTATCAGTTCGATGAGCAGTACGATAATCGGAATCGCCACCACAAAGTGTACAAATATCGGATGTACCAGAAGCGGCACGTCAAACGGCAGTTTTACAGGTATGTCGATAGCGGGCAGATTCATGAAAACTCCTTATTTCCGGCAAATTACAGCTCCGAAGTATTATAGAGAAGATTATACACCATTTTCTATGTACCGAAGCTGTAGACCCTCGTCGGTCATGACGAACCCCTGAATCGTCACCTTCCCTTCATGCACAAGCTTGTGGTGGTGTTTGCAAAGCGGGATCAGGTTATATTTGTGATTTTGATGAAAATGGCCTATTCTGCCCGACTCGTCCGACTCCGCCTGCGGTGCGATATGGTGCACCTCCTCCACAGCGGCCCCGCATAGAGCGCAGCTGCTGAGATAGAGCTCTTTGTTGTATCGGCTCCTCTTTCTCTTTTTGAGCCTCTTGAGTGTCCCTTCAGTATCGGCAAGAGACTCTCTTACCGCATAGGCGGTATCCAGAAAACGTCTATCCATATGCAGAGACTTGGCGAACTCCAGACCGTAGAGGGTGCTTCCCGAGCCGGGCATCAGCTTGCGGTTGTAGACAAGGGTATCCCTCGCTTCGTCGTATTCGACACCAAGATGTAGAAAAACGACCCCCTCAAGGTCGGTAACGGTCTTGAGCTCCGTCAGTTTGTGCAGGTGTGTAGCGACGATAAAAAGAGAGTTCAACTCGTGCAGCCTCTTCAGGGTACTCGCCACTATCGCCAGTGCCGACTCGGTCTCCGTTCCGTGGCTTATCTCGTCTCCGAGCACCAGCGATGTGCCGGATGCGCGGTTGAATATGTTTTTGAGCTCCATCATCTCTATCGCGAAAGTGCTGAGCCCTTTGTAGAGATTGTCTTTACTGACGATCCTCGTAAAGAGTTTCTCGAAAAGATGAAACCTCATCGAGGCGGCAGGCACGAAGAAGCCGGCCTGGGCCATGATCACCGCCATACCGACACTCTTCATCAAAGAGCTCTTTCCGCTCGAATTTATGCCGTAGAGCAACACCCCTTTAACCGGCCTGTTGCCGCTCGCACTCAGCGTGACGTGATCGTGATCGGTAGACTCGGGGATATCCCCCATCAGCAGGTCGTTTGGAATATATATCCCGTTCTCTTCTCGCGACTCTATCAGAGGGTGGCGAAGTCCTATGAACTCTATCGTCTGCTCCTCCTCCCTCTTTTCTATTATCTCCGGTCTTACATAGTTGTACTTAAGCGCGGCTTTCGCCGTAGCGATGGCGACATCGAACCGCCCTACGAACGAAATGATATGCTCGAGAAGCTGCGAATACCTCTTCTCCAGCAGTTCCAGCGACTCTTCGTAGCTCTGCTTTGTCAGCGCTACTATACGGGCCCGGTTGGCCATGACCCTTCTGGATATATCGTCTATCAGGTCAGATGTTATCTTTACACTGTTTTTCAGCTTTTTGTAGTTGAAGTCGCGCAGGAAGTAGTGGTTTCCGTCGAGCAGAAGAAAGCTCTCCATAAGCTCTTTCTCTATCATTCCGAAGCGTGTACGTGTGACATTTAGATGGTACCCTTCGCTTTCGAGCCATCCGATATTCACATAGACCGTATCGCTATTGTCGCCGCGGTCGAAAAAGTTCTCTATATGGAGGCGGATCTCTTCGAGCCTCTTCATCTCTCTCCTGTTCTCCTCCACCACCCGGTCCACAAAGAGGTTTATACCCGGCTGGAAGATGTTGCTATCGATCTGATCCCGCCTGTACTTTCCGCACTCTTCGAGAACGAAAGTGCGCTCGATCTCGGCCGCGAAACCCTCTATCCGAATCCTCAGATCATCCTCGACTTCCACCCCTACCCCTTTTGCCTCCCAGACAAGCTGCTCGAGCGCCTTCAGGGAGTCAAAGAGGTAGACTATCTCGAACGGGTGGAGCTTGCCGAGCTTTATGCGGCGCAAAATACGCTCCAGATCGTAAATCTCCTTGAGCGTATTCGAGAAGTTCTGTGTATGCTCCATCACCTTTTCGGCCAGATCGTAGCGTCTTTTGAGCTCTTTCGCATCGCATATCGGGTTCAAAAGACGCTCTTTAAAAAGCCTCTTGCCTATCGCTGTGGATGTGAGGTCTATGAGTTTGAGCAGCGTCATCTCGTCGGGGTCACGGCTCGTTATGTTCAGCTGCTCGAGTGCGTTGTTTCCCAGATATACGAAGTGCCGCCCGCCCAGGAACGTAGGACGGTTCATCTTCTCTATAAGCGAAGCGTCGTGCTCTATTATAAAGTCTATAAGCAGAGAGAGCGACTCCGAGGCGTATGGGTATCTCTCCAGATCGAGGTACTCTATGGGGCTTAGAAACGACCTTATGCCGTAGACATTGGCAAAAAGCTCGTTTTGGTACGCGATCTTGTGGCGAGTGCGCCCCGGTGTGCATCTTATATGCCCCTCTATCTCGAGATAGCGTACTATCCACTCCTCGTCGATCGAGTCGTCGCTCAGGGTCAAAAGAAGCTCTGAAGTGCTGTAGCTCTGAAGCTGATTGAATATCTCGTCGAGGGCGAAGGTCTTATCTTCACGCGTACCGTGGACCTCGTTCAAAAAAGTCTTCCCGGTGCTGACATCTATGGCGCTGTATCCGCACGAGTAGATTCCACGGTTTATGTCTACTATCAGAGAGACGATGTAGTTTTCGGTAGGCTCGGCCAGGTAGTCGAAGTTCGTACCGGGCGAGAGGATGTTTCCTATGTAGCGTTTAACTTTCGGAGGGGCTCCTTTTTGGCGCACCATCACTACCGTATATTTTCCGCTTTGCACCAGTCGCGAAAGGTAGCGGTCTATCGAAACGGTGGGGACTCCCGCCATAAGCGGATTGGCTACGGAGTTTTCGAGAATGGTCTTGTTTTTTCGCGTAAGCTGAATATTTAGAAGCTCGGCCACCTCTTTGGCTTTGCCGATCTTCATCTCGTCGTTGTTTACTTCGTAGACTTCGAAGAATGTGCCGACCTCCATAAGAACGACCGTATCGGGGCCGTATCTCTCTTCGAAAATCCGCTGCAGTTCGAAATAGATATCGGTAAGCAGCCTCTTTTTGTCGTTTAAAAGTTCGTTTATCGCCTCCGTCTGCACTTCTCTCGGGCCCCGCCTTTTTTATCTCGGTATAAGATTATAACCAATCGGGGCTTGCACCAAACTCAATCGGGGCCCGAAGAGTCTTCGGACCTTCAAACGGTTACTTTCCTCCGCATTTACCGGCGGCGCATTTACCCTCCATTTTGCCTTTCATCTTCTCCTTCATCTTCTCTTTCATACCTTCACCGCATTTACCCTGGGCGCACTTTCCGTCTGCACATTTGCCTTTCATCTGAGCCTTCTTTTCGCAGTCACACTTCTTCTTTTCACAACCGCACGGCATCTTGCCCTTCATCTTCTCTTTCATGCCGTCGCCGCACTTGGCGGGAGACTCTTCGCTCATAGGTCCGCTCTTCTTCATCTCCATCTTCATGGAGGCGCCGCACTTGCCGGGTGCACACTGCATGGCGGCAACCGCTCCCGTACTCGCGAATATCATCGCACCTGCAATCATGACAATAGCTTTACAACGGGTCATCTTTCCCATAACTCATCCTTTGTTTTAATGTGGTCGATATTATACACCAACCATTGTGTAACGATTGTGTATTTCGGAAAAAAAGTATAAACGTATGTTACACGACCGGCGCAGTATACCCGCATTCGGGCAGATATACGGCGGCGGGTCGCCCTTTAGTTCCCTCTATCCGTCCGGCAAGAGGGTACCGAAATCGGTATCGGGATAGATCTTCCCGAGTAGCTCGAGATCTTTTTTCATCCCCTTAAGGTCGACCCCTTTCTCTTTCAGCATCTTCATATATAGTTTCGCCGCTTTTAACTCGTCGAAGATCAGCGACGCCTCCGCGGCGTACTGCGCGGCGTAGATCTGCCCCTCGTCAATCGCCTGAAGTGCCGCACGGAGCGCTTTTTGCGGCTCTCTACCGAGCAGATAGTATCGTGCGGCTTTCGCATGGGCTCCGTCGCTATCGACAGCATCGGCATACTCTCTGCAGAAGTCGGTTTTGCTCAGATCCTCTCTTTTTACAACGTAGTAGTCGCACTGAAGCATAAGCTTTCCGGCATCACACCCGCTGCAGCTCCTCTCTTCGGCGGCCGCGACGCAGATGAAAAGCGCTATAAACATAAGCGTTGAATAGAGTTTTTTCATTTAACTCCCCCTCTTCTGCCCGCGATACTCTTTATCTCTTTCATCAAAGAGAGTTCGCGTTTGGCTACAAATGCTGAAAGTATCTCCTCTTTTTTGGGATTTGCATGCAGGAAAATATGGCAGCGCCGCTTTGTATCACCGAGTTTCGATATGTACTGGAGGGTTCCTCTCATCACTATATTTCTGACACTTCCGTCATCCTGCGGTATCGGAAGTGTCACCTCCACCTGCTCGTAAAGCGGCAGCCCGTAGCCGACATCAGTCTGTAGGCAGACACCTTTACCCGAGAGATCTACGACATCTACGTCAAACTGCCTTCCCAGGGCGTTTATTCTCGCCTTCAAAGGGGTACCCAAAGCCACCCTCACGCGCTTTCTTCTCTGTGCTATGCTGTCGATCCATGCGGGAGTGTCGACCTCGATCAGGGCGAATTTTTTCTCATAGACGATTCGATCTATCTTCATCTCTATCGCAAACGGCTCCATTCTCCTGTCGAAACAGACGACCCTTCCCTCACGCTCGGCGAGCAGTCCCTTTTCGTACGGTATCTGCAGAACCACCGAACCTTTCGAACTGCGTCTTACCGTCGCATCGTATACGACAGGTATACCCTTGTAGACGTTAAGCAGCCTTACGCTCTTTCCGTCCGACAACCACTTTTCAAGCTCATCACCTCTCAATGCGACTCTCGTCGCGAAATCGCGCTCCATATCGATCTGCAGAAGAGACTTCATATACTCCAAAACATCGTCGAAATAGGAGGAAAGCAGCTTGATGTAACCGAAAAGCTCCCTATCGTCCGAATAGTCGCTTACAAGCCTCAAAACAAAAGAGGTCAGCAGCTTCTGGAGTAGAAGCAGCGGTGCGATTCCCCGGTTTTTTATCTGCAGGAATCTCTCCGTCACACTCTTTACTGCCGCTGTTTTGAAGTCGAAAAGAGAGTCGTAGAACTCCTCTATATTCTCCTTTAAAAAACGCTCTCTTATCCTCGAAGAGCCGATCTCTTTTCTTATCTCTTTCAGGAAATGGGATACAAACACCTCTTTGTAATCCTCTATGAACGGCCGAAGAGGCTCAAGCCTCTCCCTCTCTCTGAGCAGACTTTCGTAAGCGTCGCTATTTTTCGGTAAAATCATTTTCGCCTCACTGTTTCGTCTCGATACTGACCTTTTTGAAGCCGTGCGATTTGAGCATATCTATAACCATAACGAAATTCTGAAACCTACTCTTTGCATCGCTTTTGATCAGTATCGCGTCCTCTTTAGGATTCAGCTTCGACAGAATCCGCTTCAACTCACCCTTTTCTACCCTCTTATCTTCGAAATAGATCTTTCCGTCGCTTTTGATGACTATACTCCTCATCTTCTGCGTCGGCGCCTTTTTGCTCGAAGCTTCCGGAAGCTCTACGGGAATCGTACCTTTAGCCACGAACGAGGCGGTTGTGAGTACGACGACCAGAAGAACCAGCATTATGTCGATGAAAGGCAGAACGTTTATCTGATCGAACTTTTTGACCCTCACTCTCTTTCGCTCTCTTTCTGTTTCTGCAGAATCTCCCACTTCGCCGTAAGAATCTCGGCGCGCCTGATCAGAAGATTGTAAAACCAGATCGTCGGAATCGCCACCAATATCCCGCCGGCAGTCGTCTTAAGCGCCAGGGCCAGCCCGACCATTATCTCCTTCGTCTCGACAAGGCCGCTCTGGCCTATCGTTACGAATGTCACCATTATCCCCACGACCGTTCCGAGCAAACCTATAAAAGGTGCGTTGGAACCGATGGAAGCGATCATCGTGAGGTTTTCGCCCAGTGCGATCTCGAGCTCCTCTTTATGCGAAAAGCTCTTCAGGTCTACATGCCTGTAGAAAAAGTATCGCTCCAGCACAAGCCAGAGCGCTATGACACTCAGCAACCCAAGAGCCCCTATGAAAATGTAGTCTACAGTGTTAAAAAGCCAGTCGTTCAATCTCTCTCTCCCACAGCTGCGAAATTCAGGCGGAAGGTGCTCCCTTCACCCTTTTTAGAATCTATCTTTATCTCTATCGCGTGCTCGTCGCAAAAAGTCTTGACGATATGCAGTCCTATACCGTACCCCGATGCGCTCAGATCGCTCTGGTAGTAACGGTCGAAGATATGAAACAGCGTCGTCTCGTCCATTCCTATTCCCGTATCTTTAATGACCAGCCACCCCTCTTCATCGTAAATCTCCACGCTTCCGCCGGGCCGGTTGTACTTTACGGCATTTCCCAAAAGGTTGTCTACAGCCTTCTGGCAGCCGCGTCTGTCGGCGACGACAACCCTCTTAAGAGGTCTATATTGTATCGAAATTCCCTCCGCCATCTCCTCCATTTTGGCAATGCTGCGCTCTACCACCTCGCCCAGATCGAAACGCTCTCGCTCCACACCGCCGATCTCCTTTTTTATGAAGTAGTCGAGATCTTCATACAGTTCGCTCAGATTCTCTCCCGCCTTTTCGATTCTTTGAAGTCTCGTGACTCTTTTGGGGTCTTTTTCGGAGCGTTTTAGCATCGATACGTTCGCGAATATAGTCGATAGAGGGATATTTAGCTCGTGCAGCGTATCTTTAAGAAGCCTCTCGAGCAGATCGTTGGTGACAAAGAGCGGCTCCAGCGCAACCTTGGATAGAATATATCCAAAGAGTAGAGAGAGGGGCAGAAGCATTGCGACAACGATGAGAAAATTGCGGTTCGAGTAGCCGAAAGTTTCAAAGACGGTCCAGCCGAGTCCGGCCATTGCGGCGAACGATACGACATAGAAGATCAGAACTTTCGCAATCTGTTTACGCTTCAAAGCTGTAACCCACTCCCCTTATATTGATTATGGAATCCTTGCCGAAGAGCTGTTTCAGCTTGTTTATGTAGACCCGAAGGGGTCCCGTTCCGGGTGAGTCGTCACCGTAGAGCTCCCGCAGTATCTCCTCGGTACCGATAACCTCTCCGCGGTTTCTCAAAAAGAGTGCGAGCAGTTCGGCAAGTTTTTTGGGCAGTTGAACCGCTTCGTCACCCCTGTAGAGCACTAGCCTCTCCGTATCGAAAAGAAAATCGCCGACCTCCACCTTTTTGGGGGTATGCAGGCGCCTGAGCTGCGCCTCCATTCTAAGCAGTAGCTCATCGAGATCGATCGGCTTTTTCATGTAGTCGTCGGCACCGCTGCCGAAACCCTCGGCAAGCGCCTCTTTGTCGCGCGCGGAGGTAATATATATGGCCGGCGTCTCGTCGCCGCTCTCTCTTAGCTGCTTCAGAAGCTCGAAGCCGTTCATATCGGGCACGTTCACATCGAGCAGATAGAGATCGAACTTCTGCTCGTAGGTCGCCTCTATCGCCTCTTTGGCCCCGATGCAATGCAGCACATCGTACCCTTCGTCCTCCAGAAAATCTACCAGAGTCTCACCGAAAAGTCTGTCATCTTCCAGCAGAAGGACCCTAACCCGCACTCACCACTCTCCACTCAAGGCTCTGGCCCGCGAACATCGGCACCACCGTCGCTTCATATATTTCGGGCACAAGATATGGGCTCTTTTCGAGTACCACCTCTTTTTCCGGCGGGTTGATGCCGTATATGCTCTTGGCGTTGTCACTTACGAATGCCTGCAGATTCTCCAGCGCTCCATGATTGTCGAAAAGCTGTGCAAGCGCCTGTAGGGCTATGGGTGCTGTAAAAACCCCGGCGGCACACCCTGGAGCCTCCTTCGCCTCTCTCGGATGGGGAGCCGAGTCGGAACCGAACATCACTTTCGGGTTTGCGCTCAAAGCGGCATCGAGCAGGGCCCTCCTATCCTCCGGTCTCTTGGCGATCGGTTTGCAGAAAAGATGCGGTTGCAGCAGCCCGCCGGCTACATCGTCGAGAGTTATAAATAGATGGTGCAGCGTAATCGTCGCATAGAGGTTCTCAAACCTACCGAGCGCCTCTACGGCATCTTTTGTGGTTATATGCTCCATAACTATCTTGAGGTCCGGGAAGTTGCGCGCCAGCTTCTCATAAATCGGTATGAACTCCGCCTCCCTGTCCATTACGAAACCTCCGGTCTCTCCATGCACGCAGAGCGGAATGCCCAGGTCGCTCATAGCGTTCAGAGCGGGAGCCAGCTCGAGCAGGTCGAACCCGCTCACACCCCCTTCCGAGTTTGTTGTAATTCCGGCAGGGTAG
>JALSXE010000306.1:0-2841 GCA_027072755.1 Campylobacterales bacterium
GTGCCTGTGACAAGTAAACCTCTTTTTTTCATTTTGATGTTACTCCTTTTGCGGGCAGAGCCCGCAAAAGGGCAGGGACCGGAGTCCCTACAACCCCCTGAAGCTTTGAAATCGAAGATTTCAAGACGGCTGCGCACCAGAGTGCAACGCCGCGAGCAGAGCATAATCTATCTTAGGTGTCAGGGCCCGTAAAACGACCCTTCCAGCTCTTTTACGCCGTAAAATATCGCTCTTATAATTTGTATCGATCAGCGACGGTCAGCCGTAAAATCTCTTCGTGGTTTTAGTTTATCCAATCGGCGCTTAAAGCCACTTTTCGGCGATCTTCTTCAGCCCCTCCGGGTTCTCGGAAGCGAAAATCTTGAGCTCCGTCTCTGTCGTGGAGCCCGGTTTGCACCCCATCTTTTCGAGATGTTCGGCTATCGCTTCGCCGGAGTGGATAAGCAGCGGGCGGTTTGGAAAGTAGCCCTGAATCGCGTCGGCTATGAGCGGAAAGTGCGTACACCCCAGGATGATCGCGTCGGGAGGTTCGATACCTTTGAAGTAGTGGTTCAGCGCACTCTCCAGAAGATCGCCCTCGAAGACCCCCTCTTCGACTATCGGGACGAAGAGCGAAGGCGAGAGCGCCTCTATGTTTTCGAAGCCGAGCTCTCTTATGCCTCTTTGGTAGCGGCCGCTTCCGATCGTAGCGCGGGTGCCGAGCACCAGGATGCGGCTATCTCGGCCCAAAGCGGCGTTTTTCAGGGCGAGGATACCCGGCTCGATGACCCCGTATATCGGAAAGGGCGCGTCGCTGCGCAGTCTGGGCAGGGCATGGGCGCTTACGCTGTTGCAGGCGGTTATGAGCAGATCAATGTCGAAGTTAATGAAAAACTCGAGTGCCTCCATCGCGTAGCGGGTGATCGTGGTAGGGTCTTTGGGGCCGTACGGCACGCGCGCCGTGTCGCCGTAGTAGATTATCTCGTCGAAAAGGCGGTGGGAGATAAGCGACTTCACGACGGTAAGGCCGCCGGCGCCGCTGTCGAAGACTCCGACTCTCGAAGGCGTTTTTCGCTCCATCATCGGGGCTCGGACGAACCGGCTCTATGCGCCTTCGTTCATTATGCTCAAAAACTCTTCGTTGTTTTTGGTCTTGAGCATCTTGGAGTAGAGGAATTTGAGAGCCTCCACTTCGTCCATCTGGTGCATGGCGTTTCGAAGGGCCCAGATTTTGGGCAGGGTGTTCGTATCTGTAAGGAGCTCCTCTTTTCTCGTACCCGATTTTATGATGTCTATGGCTGGGTAGATGCGTCTGTCTGCTATGTTTCTGCTCAGGACTATTTCGCTGTTTCCGGTTCCTTTGAACTCTTCGAAAATCACTTCGTCCATTCGGCTTCCGGTATCTACGAGCGCCGTGGCGATAATGGTGAGGCTGCCGCCGTTTTCGATGTTTCTGGCCGCTCCGAAGAAGCGTTTGGGCTTATGGAGCGCGTTTGCGTCGACACCGCCCGAGAGGACCTTGCCGCTGCTTGGGGTTACGGTGTTGTAGGCGCGTGCAAGTCGGGTGATGGAGTCGAGAAGTATCACCACATCTTTGCCCATCTCGACCCGGCGCTTCGCCTTTTCGATCACCAGTTCGGCGACACGAACGTGGTTTTGGGCCGGAAGGTCGAAAGTGGAGCTGTAGACCTCACCTTTTACGCTGCGCTCCATGTCTGTAACCTCTTCGGGGCGCTCGTCGACGAGAAGGACGATAAGCTCCACCTCCGGGTGGTTGTGGGTGATACCGTGCGCCAGCTCTTTCATAAGCTCCGTCTTACCCGAGCGCGGGGGTGCTACGATGAGCCCCCTCTGACCTTTTCCTATCGGCGTGAAGAGGTCCAGAACGCGGCCTGTAAGTTTGGTGGGGTTGTACTCGAGTTTCAGCTTCTCCTGCGGATAGAGCGGAGTGAGGTTGTCGAAAAGCGGCCTGTTTTTGCTCTCTGCCACCGGCATGTAGTTTATGGCCTCTATCTTTAGAAGGGCGTAGTAGCGCTCCTGCTCCTTCGGAGGGCGCACCTGTCCGGTTACGACGTCGCCGTTTCTGAGTGCGAATTTGCGAATCTGGGTGCTCGATACGTATGCGTCGTTGCTGGAGTTGGAGAAGTTGGCGTCCATGGCACGGAGAAATCCGTAACCTTCGTTCGTTATCTCCAGAATTCCGGTAAAGAGAATGTAGCCGCCCTTGCTCACCTGGGACTTCAGAATCTCGAACATGAGATCCTGCCGCTTGAGCTCGTTCGGATGCTCGACCCCGAGCTCCTTGGCTATTGAGATAAGCTCTTCGAGGCTCTTTTGCCTCAGATCTTCTATCTTGTACCCCTCGACGGGAATATGGGTTCTCGATTTTCCGTTATTATTGCTGCGGGTAGAGGTTTCGCTCATGGTTCCTTCTTTGTGAACTTGAAATTTGCAGAGTACTGGCAGTGTTATGCAGATGTTCGGCCGCAGTTATGCGTCTTCTGATCGGCCTGTTTGTGTTTTGATGCAGCTATTGTAGCAATTTTACGTTTTTATTGTCAACCTGTCATAGTGCAGAGCGGTCGGCTTTTTCATCGGTCCATCTCCAATACCCTCTCGATATCGAACTCGCAATCTTGCATAGTGCCTTCATTAATAGAGTAGACGCCGCCGCTGAGTGCACGGTCATATTTATAATATTTTTCTATGCGTTTTTCGGTGTTGATTTGCCAAGAAATAATTGTTTGCCCCATTTTTTTAATAAATGGTTTATTATATTTTAAATATAAATAAGCATCACAATCCATTGCCTGTGTATCTCTTTTCGCCCACTCCTCCGCATTCTTTACCAAGTCGGGGTCG
>JALSXE010000307.1:0-2840 GCA_027072755.1 Campylobacterales bacterium
ATAATAAATATTCGTTTCATCACCCTTTCCCTTTCTGTTTACACGTCCAGCAGACTGGATTTTTAACCCTGTGTCTCATTTTTTAGCCGACAGTTCGTACGATCCCTTCGGTCAAACTCTTTTTCCAGGGCCCATTCAGTCTCTCTTGCGAATAAACGACCCGATAGACCAAAGATGCGATTCTTCACCTTCTCTCACCTCATTGTACGGTTAGGCACGGGTCGTTAATCACTGATGTTACGCAAATTCCGGGCTAAGCCCGCAATTTGGCAGGGCCTGGGCAGTCCTACAACCCCCTAAAGCTTCGAAATCCAAGATTTCGAGATGATTTTACGCTGTTCGCGTAAAATCAGTTAATCATTAATGCTCCTCAAACGATAGCAAAGGCGGTTCGTTTTCCCGCTTCATCCATCACTCCTTTCATACACCGATTGTCACACGGTAACATGAACCGAACATGAACGGAGGGCAGATGGGAGTGTCCGATTCAGCGTCCTCCGTGGTAACCTTGCCCGTTTCCGCCACCGTTGACGCCGTAGCCGGAAGGATACTCCTCTTCCGTTTTGCAGTATTCTTCACCCAGCGAACAGCACCCATCAGTAACACCCAGATTTTTGAGCGCCCGGTCGAAAGCCCAATAGTGGTTGTAACTACCGCTGCGAAGAAAGTTGAATACGATAGTAAGGTCTTCTGCATCACCGGCGATTTCGATATCTTCGTCCAAGTCGTTTACATCGGTTACTTCGACCATACACCCAACTTCCAGGGCATCTTGGAGCGATTGGCTTCCCTTGGCATAAAGGGTGTCGTAGAGTTCTTGAACTTCAGGTACGCTGTACTGACCGGGTGCCAAGGCTCTAAGCTCCTCTTCAGAGTAGCTGATTTCGTAGTTTTCAAGATTGGTGATGTTGATGTCGTACTTTTGAACCAGACTTTCCACCGCCGCTTCGTGTTGGGTTTCCGAACGCGTCGCAATATTGTAGAGAGTCTGGTGGGGCGTTAAGTCATTGAGAGCTAGGTAAATATCTTTGGCCAGCTTCTCTTCATTCCACATATAGGCCAATGTATATTTCTGTTCATCGGTCAGATTCGACTCGGGAAGTTTGCCTACAATTTCTCCGATATTGAGTTGTGACAGATTCTCATCTTCGGTCAATTTAGGAATAGCCAGTTCGTTGACCAGTTCGTTTTCGAGCTCCGAAGCTGGCGTGTCGGTCTCTAAATAGGACTGAATCCGATTTTGAATCCGTGCCTGAATCGTTTCCAACTGTTGTAGCGTCAGGGTCGAAGGATCGGCGATACGGTTTTCGATACAGTAGGTGAAAACTTCGTCGCTTATCGCCGCAACCGTGCGATTGGTCGAGGGTGTTGCGTCGTCGATTGCCGTGTCATACAGACCGAAACTATTTTTCAACCAGTTACGAGTATCTGCATTCGCCGCGATCGTATTGACCAGAGTGGCAGCCTTGCCCGCGTAGGCTTTTAGAATGACGGAGTTGTTAATATCCCCGGCATTCACTACGCCGTCGCGGGTAAGGTCAATGAAGCCGCCATAGGCAGAAACGGGATATTCGGGGCTCTCGGTGAATCGATAACGGCCTTCACCAATTTCCCGAGCCTGACGGCCGGCCTTGTCTAGAACTATGGCATGTAGTACCGGTCCTCTCTCTACGGTGACGTCATAGCCGGTCGCCGCGGTCGTGTCGTCAGAAGAACTCCCACCACCGCAACCGGTCATAAGGATAATCCCCAAAAGGGTTCCAATAGAGATCGTGACTTTTTTCATTTTTTTCTCCTTTAAGATTCGATCTTGCCATTATAAAGCGAAAGCATTAGCGAAGCGTTACCGCTTTCCCAACCTGCATCAAATAGTAACCCGGCGGTTTGAACATAATATGAACAACTTGCCATAATCGTTTGCATGGTGTTCATGGACCCAAAATCAATGATGAAAAGAGAAGAAAGAGTTCAAAAAAACAAGGCATCGTACGGGATATAACTATAAATAGCAAATATGATTTATCCGAAAAATGGCACTCTTTACGGAAGCCAAATTTTGGCTTTGGATCGACGTGATTTCGGAAAGGTCAGGCTCTGTGAGGTGGGCTGAAAGCTCAACAGCCGCGCGCAGCTAGTAAGGAATGAAGCAAAAAGAGATGGCGAAATTTATCGGTGTATCGCCTTCAACAATTTGTCGTGAGTTGTGCCGGAAGCTAAAATAGGAGTATGGTCGAGACAGACCAATGGAGTGATTCGGCACTGTTTGCCCAAGGAGAAAGACTTCATCTCACTCATATACAAAGAGGGCCCAATGATACAGAACATACTTAATGACAGGCAAAAAAGAGTATAGGGTTATAAAACACTCTATGGAGATTTCATCTCGAAGGTACTTAAAGAATTGGATCAAATTGTCTGCTTGGTAGACTTATGGGCTAAATGTGCATGTATATGCTTTTAAATAAGAAGAGTAAAGAGGAGTAAAAAAACCTCAAGCCCGGCACCGACCTACGTTCCCACACCCGAGGGGTGCAGTATCATCAGCGCTGAGGGGCTTGACTTCCGGGTTCGGTATGGGACCGGGTAGGACCCCCTCGCTATAGGCACCGGGACAAAGAGGTGGAAGGCAACCGCGGTTGACTTTCATCTCTTTGCCGTAAGGCTTTGAGGTGAGATTGTTCAGTAGTCTTTTGTAACTTTGCATATCTTGCAGAGTCTTGTTGCGTAGCACTCAACAAGGGTGAGAAGCGTGATAAAAAGCGAACTGCTTCGCTTTTTTAGCTTCGAACGAGGGTTTGGGTCTGCATACCTGCAGCCAAAGCCTCTGTAGAGTCTTGTCG
>JALSXE010000308.1:0-2837 GCA_027072755.1 Campylobacterales bacterium
TAAAAATATGATAGAGCGGGCGCTCGAGAGGGGGATAATAGACGAAAACAGCACGGTCATAGAGCCCACGAGCGGCAATACCGGCATAGCTCTTGCAAGCATATGCGCCGCCAAGGGGATAAGACTGATACTCACGATGCCCGAATCGATGAGCATAGAGCGTAGAAAGCTTCTAAAAGCGCTCGGGGCGCAACTCGAGCTTACTCCCGCGTCGGAGGGCATGCAGGGTGCGATCGACCGCGCCCGCGAACTGAGGGATGAGATAAAAAACTCCCTGATTCTGCAACAGTTCGAAAACCCGGACAACCCGGAGATACACAGAAAGAGTACGGCCGAAGAGATTCTCCGCGATACAGAGGGCAAGATCGACATTTTCGTAGCGGCTGTGGGGACGGGCGGAACCATAACCGGAGTCGGAGAGGTTCTGAAAGAGAGGGACCCGTCCATTAAAGTTGTTGCCGTCGAGCCGAGCAGCTCTCCTGTCCTGTCAGGCGGCGCTCCCGGACCCCACAAGATTCAGGGCATCGGGGCCGGCTTCGTTCCCAAAATCCTCGATACGGAGGTCTACGAAGAGGTGATAAAGGTATCCAACGAAGAGGCTTTTGCGATGAGCAGGCGTATCGCGAAAGAGGAGGGAATTTTGGTCGGAATCTCTTCCGGTGCCAACGTACATGCCGCGATGAAGGTTGCATCGAGACCCGAAAACAGAGGTAAAACCGTGGTAACGGTTCTGTGTGACACGGGCGAGCGCTACCTGAGCACGGAACTCTTCAACGAGGAGGCCTAGAGAGTACGCCGGCTTTTTTGCCCGGCGCAAAAAGGAGACTCCATGCTTTTCGAGACCATATGCATCCATAACGGTTCCATTCAAAACCTTTCGTACCACCAGGCCCGCCTCGATTCGAGCAGGGCTTCACTCTTCGGAGAGGAGATCGAAGAGCTGGATCTCTCTTCGGCAATTCACCCTCCCGCCGGCTCCGGCATACTCAAATGCAGAGTCGTTTACGACAGGGTTCTCAGGAGCGTCGACTACACCCCCTACAGACCGAGAGCCGTCAAGAGACTCAAGATAGTCGATTCGCAGATCGGCTACGCCCACAAGTTCACGGACAGGGAGCAGATCGAAGAGCTTTTCGAAAGAAGGGGCGGAGCGGACGACATACTGATCGTCCGCGACGGTCTGGTGACGGATACGTCGATAGCCAATATAGCCTTTTTCAACGGGCGAAACTGGGTCACCCCCAAAACTCCGCTCTTAAGAGGTACGACCCGCGAAAGATTGGTAAAGAGCGGCTTTCTTTTACCGAGAGATATTAGCCGCGGCGAGATCCGTAATTTTCGCAAATTCGCACTGCTCAACGCGATGATAGGGTTCGAACCGGTTGAAAATGGTATAATATTCGACTGAATAACGGACAAAGAGGGCAATATGATCGTAGAACTGGTAAACAGCCCCGAATTTCGGAGTATGATGCAGAGCCACCTAAGAGAAGCGATGGTTCTTCTGCTCGAAAGAGACATACCTTTCGGTCTGCTCTGCAACATAGAGTATGTATCTTTCGATCCGCCCCTTCCGCCGGAGCTTTCACAGCAGCTTCAAGACGTCACACTCTTCATGATAGCCGGCTACACATTCGATAGTTTCGAAATAACGGAGCGCGACATATTTTTCGAAGCGGGTTTCGGGCCCCAAAACTTCGGAAGCGTCGTAAGTATGCCGATATTGGCGGTTTTGCAGATCATAGTGGATGAGACGCCCCTGCTTATAAACATGGCGCTTCCGGCCTATACAGATGAAGAGCGGAGCGAAGAGCCCGGGGTCAAGAGCTCGATGGAGGCCCTTTTGAGCAACCCCGAAAACAGGAAGTTCATAAAAAAGAGCTGACTATCCGGCCGCAAGAGCCGTTCGGCGGAGAGACCCTCTAACATTTGGCCTGCTGCAGGTATCCAACTACATTCTCTATGAAGGCATCGTGTTTACGCTCTTTGGAGTAGGCAATATATAGCTTTCTCTTTATGCGGTGGCCGCGGATCTTGGCCTCGTAAAGCAGGCCGTTCTCCACCTCGTCGGCAACGGCTGCATGTGAGATGACCGAAACCACAGGCGGCTTCTCCTCGTCTTTATCCGCCTTAAGGATGGAGGCTTTCAGCGTCGAGGTGCTGTCGACTTCATAGAGAACATCCAGCCCGTTACAGTCGAATCCTATCTCTTCGAAAACCTCCTTGACGAGCTTTCTGGTATGCGAAGACTCGTTGCGGCAGATCCAGCGGAAACTTTTGAGATCGTCCGGCTTCAGATATTTCGGAAGGGGGCGGTTACTGAAGATCACAAGCTCGTCGTCGAGCCATTCACGATAGATTACGTCATCTTTGAAAACCGGGGACTCTATAAGCCCGAGATCTATCTTCTTCTCCAGAATATCGTCTATTACCTGCGCGGAGAGCTCCACCTTGACCTGCACGTCGTTATGGATCACCTCTTTGATATTGTTCAGGCACTTTCCGGGAATCACGAAGTTTCCTATCGTAAAGGATGCGCCTATTCTAAACGTTATCTCTTTGTTTATTATCTTTATCAGATCCCTCTCGGCACTGTTTATACACTTCTCGAGTCGAAGCGCTATGCGATAGAGATCTTCACCCTCTTTCGTAAGAACGACACCGTTTTTTTTGCGTTCTATAACTTTGCAGTCGAGGTATTTCTCTATGAATTTGATCTGCTGGGTTACGGCGGGCTGAGATATCCCAAGCTTTGCTGAAGCCTTGGAAAAACTGCGTTCACGGATTACCGTCAAAAAAGTCTCCAGTTTCGCAAAATCCTTCAACATAATCTATCC
>JALSXE010000309.1:0-7398 GCA_027072755.1 Campylobacterales bacterium
TAGTAGAGTCCAAAGCCGCCTGCCAGATAGAGCTATCCTATCTTCAGAAAAAAAGTTATACGCCGCTACAGGAGAACCTGATCGTCTCCGACTGTGACGTTTCACGTGAAACCCCGATCTTCTCTCTTGCATCCGGAGAGAAGCCGTCGATTGTCAACTCCAGCAACTATATATCCACAGATATAGGTCTGGCCGGAAAACTAAACAGGCTCGGTATAGGCCTGGAGAACATGGAGTTTTACTCTGTCATGGTTGTAGCCCAGAGGTTTCAGATACCATGCGGCGGGATTTTCGTCATTACGAACAGGTGCGATGAAAACGCGCATAGAGATTTTGTCAAAAACCACGAAAAGGCTATGTATCGCCTTGTAAAACATTTGCAAAAAAGGGTACCGGATCTTGAATCCTTCAATACTTGACTATACGCAAGAAGAGCTCGAACAGCTCTTCCCGCCGAAATTCCGTGCAAAACAGATATACAACTGGGTCTACCAACACCACATCGACGACTTTATGCAGATGGAGAATCTGCCGAAAAAGTTACGGTCAGAGTTGGCGCGAAACTACAGAATATCTCCGCTAAAGATTGTAAGAAAAGAGCAAAGTAGCGACGGGAGTATCAAATATCTCTTTCAGTTAGAGGACGGCCATACAGTCGAATCGGTCTTGCTGAAAATGAAGAGTGAAGAGTACGACGAATCGGGGGAGCTCCTGCACCATGCCAAATATACAGTCTGCGTATCGAGCCAGGTCGGATGCAAGGTAGGTTGTGCATTCTGCCTTACAGCGAAGGGAGGTTTCGTCAGGAATCTAACGGCCGGAGAAATAGTGGGACAGGTCCTCGAAATAAAAAAAGATAACAGCATCGCAAGCAACCGTCGTGTCAATATTGTCTACATGGGCATGGGAGAACCTCTCGACAACCTTGACAATCTGGCCAAAGCGATCACTATATTTTCGAACGAAAACGGACTTAGTATCTCGCCGAAGCGACAGACAGTGTCAACGAGCGGCATTAGTACAAAGATAAAAAAACTCGGAGAGATGGAGCTTGGAGTACAGTTGGCAATAAGTCTACACGCAGTTGACGATGAGTTGAGAGAGAAGCTGATACCTATGAACAGGGCCTACAATATTGCCTCTATCATTCAAGCCGTAAAAGAGTTCCCTGTAAACACCAGGAAGAGGGTGATGTTCGAGTATCTTGTCATTAAAAATGTAAATGATGATGTAAACAGCGCCAAAAGGCTCATTAAACTCCTCGAAGGCATCAAGGCTAAGGTAAACCTGATCTACTTTAACCCGTACCCGGGCACAGACTTCGAGCGTCCGACAGAGGAGAGCATGAAGCGTTTTCAGGAGTATCTGCTAAAAAGAGGGGTCCTCTGTACGATACGCGAATCGAAAGGCATAGATATCAGCGCAGCTTGCGGGCAGCTGAGGGAACAGGAGATGACGACATGAGCTACACCGACTACGCACTGATACTCTTTTTGATACTCGTGACAGTTGTGGGTATCGGCGGATTCATCATCGCTAACAGAGAGGATTGATCCGCAAAGAAGGATCGGCTATTTTCGATCTCTCTTTCACGAAGTCTATCGCTGAGGTCAAAGTATAATAGACGCCTTCATACGCGAACTTCAACTGCTGAGCGTGCAGCATTAGCCTTGACGCTCCGGTAATTTTCATCCTCTCGTCTATCTCCATATTTCGATCAAGGTATGATATAGCCGCCTCTGTAGATACGCCGTAGATCGGATCTCCGAGAATCGGATGTTTCACGTGAAACAGATGCACTCTTATCTGATGCTGGCGACCTGTATACGGGACGGCCTGCAGAAGCGTGGCGTCAAGGTTTTCATCGTATCTAAGCGGCTTGAAGTGCGTAAGCGACGGTTTACCGTTTCTGTCGATCAGCATCTTGAGCTTTATCGTAGAGTGGTCCGGATTTCTCGAGATGGGGGCGTCTACACGGAAAGGATCAGTGAGTCTGCCCCTGACCCAGGCGAGGTAGCTCTTATGCACGCTTCTTGACTCGAACATCATCTTGAGTCTCTTTTCGGCCTCTTTTGTACGTGCGGCAAGAACAAGCCCGCTGGTCTCCATATCTATGCGGTGAATGTTGTTGGCTTCTTTTCCGTAATGGTGACGAATCTCGTCGAGTAGGGAGTAGGGGGTTTTGTGTGTTTTTGGGTGCACAAGCAGCCCGCTCGGCTTGTCGAAGATACCGAATTCCGGTGTAGTGAATGTGGGCTCTACACCTCTCGACTCGGGCATGAACTCCTGTACGACGATATCGCCGACGATCTTTTTTCCGCTCTCTCTACACACCTCGTCGTTTACTATGAGTCGACCCTTTGCGACTATCTTTTGTGCCTGCCCCTGCGAGACACCCACATGTCGCATAAGAAAGAGAAAAGCGGGCATCTCCTCGTTCAGCCTGTAACGAATGTTATGAAACGGCATAATTTATCATCCGATTTTTTACCTCTTTTTAACACTGTTTAGAATAAAATCTTTAGTAATTATACTCCAAAAAATTACCCCTAAAGGATGGCAATGGTTGAACGGTACGCCCGTGAAGAGATGAAGTCGAAATGGACGATGCAGGCGAAATATCAGGCGTGGCTCGATGTGGAGATAGCTGCCGTAAAAGCCTGGAATAGGCTGGGTCTTATACCGGACGAAGATGCGAAAAAGATAGAGCAAAACGCGTCTTTTAGCGTGGAGAGAATTGACGAGATCGAAAAAGAGACGCGTCACGATGTCATAGCATTTCTGACCTCCGTAGCCGAGAGTTTAGGCGAAGAGAGCAGATGGGTTCACTACGGTATGACGAGCTCGGATACCATAGACACCGCCGTGGCGCTGCAGATGCGCGAGAGCCTTAAGCTGATAATCAAAGATGTAGAGAAGGTGATGGAGACGATCAGGCGGCGTGCTATGGAACACAAGATGACTCTCATGGTGGGTAGGAGTCACGGCATACACGGCGAACCTATCACTTTCGGCCTCGTGCTGGCGATCTGGTACGACGAGATGAAGAGGCACCTGAAAAACCTTAAGGAGACTTTCGAAGTCATAAATGTAGGTAAAGTGAGCGGCGCGATGGGCAACTTCGCACACGCTCCAATGGAGCTTGAAGAGTATGTCTGCGAAGAGCTGGGGCTAAAACCCGCACCGGTGAGCAACCAGGTGGTCCAGCGCGACAGATATGCGAGACTTATGAGCTCACTGGCGCTTGTAGCTTCGACCGTCGAGAAGATTGCCGTAAACATAAGACATTTTCAGCGAACCGAAGTTTACGAGTGCGAAGAGTATTTTCACAAGGGCCAGAAGGGGAGCTCGGCCATGCCGCACAAAAGAAACCCTGTTTTAAGCGAGAATCTTACAGGTCTGGCCAGAATGGTAAGGAGCTACTGCATTCCGGCAATGGAGAATGTTGCTCTTTGGCACGAGCGCGACATAAGCCACAGCTCTGTGGAGAGATTCATACTGCCCGACGCTTTCATAACGGCGGACTTCATGCTCATGAGACTTGACGGACTGCTTGACAAGCTTGTCGTCTACCCGGAAAACATGATGAAAAATCTAAACCTTACGGGAGGACTCGTCTTCTCCCAAAGGGTTCTTCTGGAACTGCCGAAAAGAGGTGTAACCAGGGAAGATGCATACAAAATCGTTCAACGCAACGCAATGAAAGTGTGGGAAGACCTGCAGAAAGGAAAACCCGCCCTCAACGAGAAAGGAGAGAGCCTCTACCTTCAATACCTTCTCTCCGACGATGAGCTTAGAAGCAAACTGAGCGAAGATGAGATTCGCGACTGTTTCGACTACGGTTACTACACAAAGAGTGTCGACCGGATTTTTGCCAGAGTTTTTGACAACTGATATTAAAGGGGAGGGCACTATATGTCACTTGGAGTATTGACGGTAATCAAAAGGAACGGACGGGCCGAACCGCTCGACATAACGAAGATTCAGAAGTATACCTCCGCCGCTGTGGAAGGGCTGGAGGGTGTAAGCCAGAGTGAACTTGAGGTTGACGCCAAAATACAGTTTAGAGACAAAATAACGACAGAAGAGATACAACAGACACTCATAAAGACAGCGGTCGACAAGATCGACGTTGACAGGCCGAACTGGACATTCGTAGCGGCAAGACTCTTTCTTTATGACCTCTACCACAAAGTAAACGGGTTTACGGGATATTGTCACCTTAGAGAATACTTCGAGAAGGGCGAAGCCGAAGGTCGAATAGTCCTCGGCCTGAAAGAGAAGTACGATCTCGACGATCTGAACGACTACATCAAGCCCGAACGCGATCTTCAGTTTACCTATCTCGGTATACGCACCCTCTACGACAGATATCTGATTAAAGATCGCGAAAACAACCCGATAGAGCTGCCGCAACATCTCTTTATGGCGGTGGCGATGTTCCTTGCACAGAACGAGCTCAACTGCCAGGAGTGGGCAAAGAAGTTTTACGACGTCATCAGCAAATTCGAGGTGATGGTGGCCACCCCTACGCTCTCGAACGCGAGAACACCGAGACACCAGCTCTCATCATGCTACATCGGTAGCACACCGGACAAGATAGAGGGTATTTTCGATGCGTACAAAGAGATGGCGCTTCTAAGCAAATTCGGAGGCGGTATAGGCTGGGACTGGAGCAAGGTGCGCGGCATGGGCAGCTACATAGACAGCCACAAAAACGCGGCCGGCGGGATCGTTCCTTTCCTGAAGATAACCAACGACATAGCGATAGCGGTAGATCAGCTCGGAACCAGAAAAGGGGCGATAGCGGTCTATATAGAACCTTGGCATATCGACATATGGGACTTCATAGATCTCAAAAAGAACTCCGGCGAAGAGAGAAGGAGGGCACACGACCTCTTCCCCGCACTCTGGATAAACGACCTCTTCATGAAGCGCGTGGAGGAGGATGGAGTCTGGACACTCTTTGACCCTTACGAGACGGGCGATCTTACCGACCTGCATGGAGAGGAGTTCGAAAAGCGCTATATGGAGTACGAAAAAGATCCCGATATTCTCAAAGAGCGTGTAAAAGCGAAAGAGCTCTGGCGAAAAATTCTGATGAGCTATTTCGAAGTAGGAAACCCGTTCCTCTGTTTCAAAGATACGGCAAACAGAGTCAACCCCAACAACCACGTCGGAATAATCAGAAGCTCCAATCTCTGCACCGAAATATTCCAGAACACCGACCCGAACCACTACAAGGTGCAGGTAAAGTTTACCGACGGCTCTATCGCCTACTACGAAGAGGAGGAGGATGTCACCGTCGACAGCGGCATTACAAAAAAGGCCAAGAAGATAACGGCGCTCGACTCTATCGGCGGCAAAGATATCTACATAGTAGAGAAGGTTGGAGAAGACGGGAAAACGGCTGTTTGCAACCTCGCCTCGATCAACCTCTCAAAGATCAACACGAAAGAGGATATAGAGAGGGTAGTGCCGATCGCGGTGCGTATGCTCGATAACGTGATCGATCTGAACTTCTACCCTCTCGAGAAGGTGAAGAAGACAAACGAGCGCTCGAGGTCGATAGGCCTGGGAGTTATGGGCGAGGCGCAGATGATCGCCGAAAAGCGCCTGAAGTGGGGTAGCAGCGAACACCTGAACGCAATAGACGAAGTGATGGAGATGATAAGTTACAATGCGATAAAAGCCTCATCGAATCTTGCCATCGAAAAAGGCTCCTATCCCGACTTCGAAGGTTCGAAATGGAGCCGCGGAATACTGCCTATCGACAACGCCAACCCCAACGCCTTGGCCCTGACGGACAGAGGGGGCCTCTTCGGGTACATCTACGACTGGGAGGAGCTTCGCAAAAAGGTCAAAGAGGATGGAATGAGAAACGGCTACCTTATGGCGATAGCGCCCACGAGTTCCATCTCGATACTGGTGGGCACCACGCAGACCATAGAGCCGGTATACAAGCGCAAATGGTTCGAAGAGAACCTCAGCGGGCTCATCCCCGTCGTAGTGCCGAACCTGAGCCCCGATACGTGGGAGTACTACACACCCGCTTTCGAACTGGATCAGAAGATACTCGTCAGAGCGGCTGCGGTAAGGCAGAAGTGGATAGACCAGGGGCAGAGCCTAAATATCTTCATGTCTCTCGACAAGGCGAGCGGCCGATACCTGCACGAGATATATACCGAAGCGTGGAAGCTCGGCATCAAGTCCACATACTACCTGCGAAGCCAGTCTCCGGAGATGGCGGAAGAGGTTGCCGACCGAAGCATGGAGTGTATGGGCTGCCAGTAAAAAGCGGCGGGGCGCACGCCCCGGTTTTATTATTTTTTCTTATTTTTTGAAGCTTCACCTTCTGTTAAACTACTTTAGGCTAAAATCGATCTCCATAGATAAACGTTACACCACCGACGTCAAGGTGACAGTAAACCAACCGAAAGAGGTATACCGAAGCTATGAAGAAAAAGCTATACAGCACAGAGTGCGACACCACGCGCTCGACAACCTCTATCATCAACGGCTGCACGGCGGGCATCATAAACCTGAACCGCTGCAGCTACGACTGGGCCTACAACCTCTGGGAGGTTATGATGGCCAACACATGGTTCCCGAAAGAGGTAGACCTTACCGAAGACGCCAGAGACTACAAACACCTGCTACCGGCGGAGCGGCGCATGTACGACAAGGTTCTGGCCCAGCTGATCTTCATGGACTCCATCCAGACAAACAACACGGTTGACAATGTCAACCCGTGGATCACGGCACCGGAAGTAAACATGTGTCTTGTGCGTCAGGCGTTCGAAGAGGCGCTACACTCGCAGAGCTACGCCGTCATGGTCGACAGTATCTCGATAAACACCGACGAGATATACGACATGTGGAAGTCCGACCGGGAACTTCTGCGCAAAAACTCTTTCATAGGCGACGTATACGAAGAGTTCGGAGAGAAGGCCCAGGATGACGACGAAGCAAAGCTCTATATGCTCGTAGCGAACCAGTGCCTCGAAGGGATCTACTTCTACAGCGGCTTTTCGGCCATGTACGCTCTCGCGCGAAGCGGGAAAATGCTGGGAAGCGCACAGATGATCCGCTTCATTCAGCGCGATGAAGTGACCCACCTGGCCCTCTACAGCAACATAATAAAAGAGATAAAAAAAGAGTATCCGCAGCTTTTTAACGAGCGTGTCGTCGCAAATATGCGAGAGATGTACCGGCAGGCCTACGAGCTCGAGCGCGACTGGGGGTGGTACGTTACCGAAGATCAGATACTGGGCCTTAATCAGCAGATAATCGACCAGTATGTCCAGTACCTGACCGACAAACGGCTAAGAGCCATCGGGCTTGAGCCGATGTTCGGAGCAGACAACCCGATCAAGTGGGTTGACAGCTTCTCTACAT
>JALSXE010000309.1:7408-10925 GCA_027072755.1 Campylobacterales bacterium
CTTCTTCGAAGGCAACGTTACCAACTACTCGAAAGGGAGCATCAGTTTTGACGACTTCTAACCCAAAATGGAAAACCTTCGCCATACAGATGGCGACCAGTGAAAACTTCGACGAAAATATAGCCCATCTTCTCGAGCTCATCGCAAACCTGCCGAAGCATTCGATAATCGTCACGCCCGAAGTGTGCATCACCGGCTTCGCCTACGACAGGATGAACGAGGCGTCCGAAGCGGGCCTCTACGCCCTCGAGCAGATAAAACGCATAAGCGACGACAAGATAATAACGTTGACAACCATTGCCAAAGAGGGTGAAGATTTTGTCAACCGCACCGATGTCGTTTACAACGGAGAGATTATCCATACCCAGCACAAGGTGAAGCTCTTCCCTCTCGGAAACGAGCACCACCATTTCAAAGCCGGCAGCGAAGAGGAGATCAAGATCTTCGAAGTGGACGGCATCAAGCTCGGCATCATAGTCTGCTTCGAACTCCGTTTTACAGAATTTTGGCTGAAGCTGCGCGGCGCCGATATTATCCTGAATCCGTCACTGTGGGGAAAACCGAGAAAACAGCACTACGAAATACTCACCCGCGCACTGGCTATTACGAACCAGTGCTATGTGGTGGCGGCAGACAGCGCAAACCCGGACATGGCCCGAAGCAGCGCCGTCATAGACCCGAACGGAAAGGCGATAAGCGACGACTACGCCGAAGTGATAGAGGGGGCGTTCGATCCCAGAGAGGTTAAGCGCATAAGACGCTACATAGAGATGGACCTCTTTCATGGATAGAGCGAAGCGGATACTGCTTCAAAATTTCGCTGACGAGATTGCCGACGAGGTAGATCTTACGCCGTCGATATACAGAGCGTTCTCTATGATAGATCGGGAGCTCTTTGTACCGCAGGGATTCCGCCGGTGGGCCTATCGCCTCGATGCTCTGCCGATGGGCGCGAACCAGTGGATAAGCTCTCCGGTAACGGTGGCCAAAATGACAGCCTACCTTGAGCCGGACGGCGCGGACAACGTTTTGGAGATCGGCTGTGGAAGCGGTTATCAGGCCGCGATACTGAGCACCATTTTACGCCGCGTGTTTACGATAGAGCGGATAGAGTCTCTTTTAAACGAAGCGAAAGAGCGTTTCAGAAGACTGAATATCGTCAACATCCACACACGACTCGACGACGGCCGCAGAGGGTGGAGAGAGTACGCCCCCTATGACAGAATACTCTTCTCGGCCTCTACCCCGGAAGTTCCCGAAGAGATCTTCAACCAACTTGCCGAAGGCGGAATACTGGTGGCCCCCATAGAAGAGAGGGGCACGCAGGTGATCACCCAGTTCACCAAAATGGACGGCTCCATCGAAAAGACAAAAAAAGATAGCTGTCTCTTCGTCCCTATTAAAAAGGGCGTGGAGCAAAAGAGCGGCTAAAGGGTTTAAGGCCGCAATCAACCCCGCTTTTAACTATTTACATATATCAAAGACCTAGGGTAGTTCAAATTTAAGGTTCATCTCCAGCTTTCTCCTCATTCTCGAAATTTCATCCATGAAATTTCTCCGAGGCTTCGGGCTGTTTCACGCATCGTGCGTGAAACGGTCTCCCTCAGAACCGGCGAAAACCGAAATGAACCTTAAATTTGAACTACCCTGATAGAGCCCGCCGTTAAACCCGATACGGTTTACAAATATTGATACAATATAAATTCGGTATTTGCATATCAGGGAGGGGTATTGATGACATTTCGGTTTAAAGAGCAGAGGGTGAGAGATGATCTTGAGAGATTTGCAAAGGCAAAAAACCTGAATGAATCGGAGTTAAATCATAGCTTCGAGAGGCTGCTGATACACCGGCCGGAGATAGTGGAAAATGCCCAAAACGTCACTCTGTTGGCGGCTTCCATTATTTATGGCTACCTGAGGATGCACAACCTTCACGGCAGAAGGGGAATCACCGCCAAGGAGATCGGGGACTTTTTCCATATTAAACCTTCGGCTATTCAACAGAAACTCTTTTATGTTTACGATGCGATGGTCGGAGCTTCCGGTTTCGAGCTTGATGGTGAAATCGAACTCCCGCCGGCACCCAATCGGGAGTTCGTAGATATAGATCGTTACGATGCAGCCTCCGAATATTGGGATTTTCTCGAGAGCGGCTCTGCAGAAAAAGCGGATTCGGCCATCGGGGTTTTGAGGGAGATAATTAAAAAAGATCCCGATTTTCTGGACCCGTATATAGAGCTGTATGGGTACCTGACGGAGGCTGGAGAAAAGAGCGAGGCGCTTGAGACCATGAAAGCCGCTTATGAGCGGGCCATCGCCCTGATAGGCGTATCGAAAGAAAGAGATTTTCCGGCTCTCTCCTGGCTGTTTCAGGAGAATCGCCATATTGTCAGGGCTTTGTACAATTACGCAACTATGTTGTGGGGAAACAGAGAGAAAAGGGGCGCTTTGCAGCTCTATATGCAGCTTCTAAGATCCAATCCGGATGACAACATAGGTGCCCGCTACGCAGTTACGGCTATTCTCGACGGCTTTGAGTCACACGATGAGTTCGAAGAGAGATTTTCGTCACCCGGTGGTTACGGGCTGGATGTCGTACTGCTTGATAGATGGTTCGAGTCGGTATCTTTGAGGTTTCCGAAAATATTCGATTGGTGGCACATGGAAATGGAAAAGAGATAATAGGGTCATGGCGGACAGGGAGGGATTCGAACCCTCGGTACCCGTGAAGGTACGCACCCTTAGCAGGGGTGTGGTTTCAGCCAGCTCACCCACCTGTCCATGAAGTGGATGAAATTATAGCGGCTGCTTCTTAATATACGGCTTAAAAAACGGTGCTGATACTATATTGCCTTGTATTTGCCCGACTTCATGATGCTCTCGAGCAGCCCCTGAAGCCGCTGCGCCGCTTTTGCATTATCTCTCTTCGCCTCTTCGATCTTCTCTTTCAGCTTTACGATAAGCTCCACTTTGTCCAGAATTTTCATGTCGGCTCCTTTCGGTGTAGGTTAAACTGTACCTTACCTTTAAGCAAGATATGTTCCACCCCGAGCCTAATATACCAATCCCAAATGAAAACGAAACACCCGGTCCTCATCCTCGCTCGACAAGTGCTCCGCGCCCTTCGGGGCGTCGATGAAAGCCTGAAAATCGCTAACAGCTTCGCTGCGCGATTTTCGGCCGGCTTTCGTTCGACTCGCTCCCGCAGGTCTCGCTGCGGTGACGACCGAATGCTTCGTTCTCTTTTTATTTGGTATTAGATCGGTATTATTTTTTCATTGCCGTTTGGGTACAATTGCGGAATCTACTTTATAGGAGCCCGAATGTTTCAGAAGTATGCCCCCCTTGTTTTTGTTATCTTGTTTATGCTTTTTGTTTTCTGGATGATATGGGGCATGGAGACGGCTGTACCCGACGGCAACTGGTGACGATTAGATATTTTGCAGAATCTTCCTTACCGCTTGAGCCGGGTTTTCTGCCTTGTAAACAGGCCGCCCCACGACAATAATGTCTACAT
>JALSXE010000310.1:0-10925 GCA_027072755.1 Campylobacterales bacterium
GCTTTTGCGTATCGTACGAGGGATCGTAGTCGAAAGGGAGTTTCTTCGCACTGCATCCGCCGAAGAGTAGCGCCCCCAGTATCAACAGGATCGCAATTGTCAGGGTTTTCGTTTTCATAAAACAGATTATACCGCAAGCGTAAAATCGTCTCGAAATCTGAGATTTCGAAGCTTCAGGCGGTTGTAGGGCCGCTCGCCCTGCCAAATTGCGGGCTATGCCCGGAATTTGCGTAATATCGGTTAAAGATTCAAAACCGCGTTCACTCTGCTTACAGAGTCCTGCTTGCTCAGGCTGAGCCTTACCACAGACTCCTCTTCGGCTTTCAGAGAGTGGACTACGTTCGGCTCCAGCGCTATGAGGTCTCCGCTTTTAAGATGTACGGTTTTCTCTCCAACGCCGAAATCTATGGCACCTTTTAAAACCATTACGGTAATGGGATAGCCGGTTTTATGGGCTTTCATCACCTGATCTTTTTTGAATGCGATGCGGATCTCTTTTGTAAACCCGCTCTCTAACATAGGCGTTATTACTACATGCTCGTCGTTGAACTCCAGGTTGTCGAAAAATGATGCGGTCTTCATGCTCTCCCTTTTATTCCGTATTGCGCTATTTTAGCGTAAAGTCAAAACTTTTGCAGTAAAATCGAAAACGGTGAAAGAGCGGTTGTAATTATTGAAATATCTTTGGAAAAGAGGGCGTATCGGTGTTTAGAGTCATTTCGGCAATAATTCTGCTCGGTGTCTGTTTGCAGGCAAACAACTGTCTGAGGTGTCATAACGGTATAGAGGATATAAGAGAGTCGCAGACCGAAATGGCCAAGGCAATAGCCGAAAAGGCGAAGGAGGCCGGGGTCGAAGGAAACAGCTGCGTGGTATGCCACGGCGGAAATCCCGAGGCCGCGACGAAAGAGGAGGCTCACAGAGGGGCTCCGCAAAAGTTTCAGGCGTATAAGGGTCCAAAAGAGTTCTACCCCGATCCGGGAAGCCCCTGGATCAACGAAAATACGTGCGGAATGTGCCATAAAGAGCAGGTGGCCGCGCAGATGAACTCGCTGATGATGACGGAGCAGGGGAAGATTCACGGCACGCTCTACAGCTTCGGAGGGCTCGAAGGGTACAGGCACGATTACGGAAACTACATTACGAAAAACCCCGACCCGAAGATGCGTCTTGGAACCGAAGAGTATAGAAAATATATGGAGAGGGTGCGCAAACTCAATCCGCAGGTCTATCCCGACAAAATGTTGCAGCTTCCGCCGGCTCCGACTCCGGAAGAGGTCGAAAAAGATCCGAAACTTGCGGCGTACACCTACCTTAGGCAGGAGTGCCTGAGGTGCCATACGGGCTCCAAAGGGCGCCAGAAGAGGGGGGACTATCGCGGCATGGGATGCTCGAGCTGCCATATTCCCTACAGCAACGACGGCTACTACGAGGGAAAAGACCCGACAATACCCAAAGATGAGCCGGGCCATATGCTGGTACACACGATCCAATCCTCCGTAAACGCGAAGGTGAAGGTGAACGGCAGCGTATACACGGGCGTGCCCGTAGAGACATGCTCCACATGCCACAACCGCGGAAAGCGTATAGGTGTTAGTTACGAGGGGCTTATGGAGACCGCGTACAAACCCGGATTCGACGATGAAGGCAACGGGCAGCCCAAACTGCACACCAAACACTACCTGCACCTGAAATCGGATATACATATGAAAAAGGGTATGCTCTGCCAGGACTGCCACACCACAAGAGATCTGCACGGCGACGGTTTTCTCTCCGGGGCGACGCTGGGGCCGGTGGAGATAGAGTGCCAGGATTGCCACGGAACCACGAAAAAATATCCCTGGGAACTACCTTTGGGGTACTCCGACGAGTTCGACACTAAACCGGCCGAAGGCGAAGAGAGAGGGGTGGCACGAAAGCTGCCTGAATATCTGAAAAAAGGGAGCACGTTCGACAGGAAAGATGGGTACCTTATCACGGCGAGGGGAAACCCTTATAAGAATGTAGTCAAAGAGGGCGACAACGTAGTAGTCTATCTTGCAAGCGGAAAAGAGATCGTGCTGAAGCCTCTAAAGAAGCTGAAGGAGGAGAAAAGGCTCTCCAAAAAGGGGCTCGTGGCGATGGATCTCGTTCAGAGGCACACCGACAGAATGGAGTGCTACGCCTGTCACGACACCTGGGTGCCGCAGTGTTACGGATGCCACGTAGAGATCGACTACAGCAAGGGGCATAAAGAGGTGGACTGGCTGGCGGCGGCACACGACAGGGATATCCACGGCACCGACGCCATGAAGCGAAAAGAGCTCGAGAGACATCTGATACCGGGCAAAGTTACCGAGACCAGAAGCTATCTCAGATGGGAGAACCCGCCGCTGGTACAAAACGGCGAGGGGAGGGTCTCTCCGGCGATGCCGGGATGCCAGGTGGTAGTGACGGTGATCGGGAAAGACGGAAAAGCTCTTTTGAAAAACCATGTATTTAAGATGAGAGACTACAAGCACCCCGAAAGCGGCAGAAAGCTTCCGGGGATAGTGATGGCCTCCGTGCACTCGCACACCGTGCAGAAAAAGGCGAGAGAGTGCGAGAGCTGCCACTCCAACCCGGCTGCGATGGGGTACGGTATAGAGGGCGGAGAGGTGTGGGGCGATATGTCGAGCGACTTCGTCGTGGACCTAAAAAGCGCCGACGGGAAGATCATCCCTAAACGCTATAGGGTGCAGATGCCAAAAATCGAGAACTTCAACGTCGACTGGAGCCGTTTCGTGGATGAAAACGGCACATGGCTGCAGACGGTGGACAACCACTGGAACCTCGCCGGCCCGCTAAGCAACGAGCAGCGTGCCGGGCTGGATCGAAGGGGTGCATGCGCGGCATGCCACAAAACGGTTCCCGACGGAGATATCGCAGTCTCCATGATGCACCATATAGCCGACGTCGCCGGTGTAGAGATAGACAGGCCGATGCATAACGAGATACTGAACAAAAATATACGTATAGGAGCCTGGGCGCAGATACTGGCGATAATAGCATTTTTTGTAGCAGTGCTATATATTTATAGAAGATATTGGGGTAAAAGAGAGTAAAATGGAGGCATTCAAAGCTGTAGAGTTGTAGATAGAGAATCTCTGTGTCAACCGAAGAGATTCGCCATCTTGCGCCAAACGTTCACATTCTCCGGTTTTTTTACTATGCGCTCATCCACAAATTCGGGATCCGGCTTCATAAGCTCTTTGTTGAAGAGTACGCTCTTTTTTGTACGCTCTTTTCGTCTAATCCCCGGTCGGCGTTTTTTTGCCGGGGCGTGAGGTATGCACATCGGGACTCCTTTTTAATTGTTCCGGTACCATTTTACACTCTTTTTGTGTACTCTGTATGCAATAGGGTTTATCTGATTCTCAATGATGCGGTGGTAACATCCCATTTGATTTCATTGCTTAAAGGTCAAAAAATTTTTAGGAGTTCGGTTTGAAGATTGTTTTTATGGGAACGCCCGAGTATGCCGACACCATTTTGAAAAGATTGATCGCGCAGAGCGGTATGGAGGTGGTATCCGTATATACGCAGCCGGACAGACCGGTAGGCAGAAAGAGGGTCCTGACGCCTCCTCCCGTAAAGGTTACGGCGTTAAAAGAGGGAATTTTCTGCCGTCAGCCAGCTACGCTCAGAGATGATGAGGTCGCAAAAGAGATAAGAGAGGATTCCCCCGATTTCATCGTAGTCGCGGCTTACGGACAGCTGCTTCCGAAAAAGATTCTCGATATCGCACCCTGCATCAATCTTCACGCATCGCTGCTACCGAAATATCGCGGCGCGAGCCCTATACAGCAGGCACTGCTCAACGGCGACTCTAAGACAGGTGTGACCGCAATGCTCATGGAGGAGGGTCTCGACAGCGGGCCTATGCTTGCGTGGAGCGTCACTCCGATCGGGATACGGGATCGTAAAAACGAACTTTTCGATCGTCTCGGTACAATGGCCGCCGATCTTACCGTAGATGTATTGGTAAAGTACACCTCTTTGGTACCGCTGCCGCAGTGCGATGCGGATGCTACCTACTGCAAAAAGATATCCAGAGTTGACGGACTCGTGTCGTTCGATATGCCTGCCGTAGAGATATACAACCGTTTCAGGGCTTACGAGGGGTGGCCGGGTATCTATCTTGAGAGCGGCCTCAAGCTGATCGATATCGAACTCGATGAAAAGACCGGAAAGAGCGAGCCGGGAAAGATAGAGGCCGTAGATTCGGAGGGTGTCACTGTAGCCTGCCGTGAAGGTGCACTGAAGATCAAGAGGGTGCAGCCGGCTTCGAAAAAGAGTATGGACGCTCTCAGTTATATTCGCGGCAAAAGGGTGGATGTTGAAGATATATTCGTTTGATACACTTCCATCTACACAGAGGTGGATCGAAGAGCGGTTGTCGGAAAAGAGCGTCGCTCCCCCCTGTGCCGTGATAGCTGAAATGCAGACAGACGGTATCGGTAGCCGTGAAAACAGGTGGATCGGAAGGAGGGGGAACTTTTTCGCCTCCGTTCTGCTGGCGCAAGAGTCTCTTCCCAAAGATCTTCCGCTTGGTGCCGCTTCAATATATTTCGCTTTTTTGATGAAAGAGATACTGAAAAATATGGGATCGGAAGTTTGGCTGAAATGGCCCAACGATTTCTACCTCGAAGGGTCAAAAATAGGGGGGTGCATCACAGCAAAAAAGGGTAAAAACATAATCGTCGGCATCGGTATAAACATAGTGGATGCGCCCCGAGATTTCGGGGTTTTGGATATAGAGACCGAGCCTATGGAACTTTTGGAAACGTTTTTGGAAAATTTGAAAAAACCGCCTTCATGGAAGCAGATTTTTAGCAACTATAGTTTAGAATTTGAGAAGAGCAAAAACTACCGTACCCATGACGGGGGTGAGAGAGTGGAGTTGAGCGAAGCCGTTTTACAAAACGACGGATCGCTGATGATAGGCAAAAGAAGGGTTGTGAGTTTAAGATGAGTGAAATTATTACTATAGCCAACCAAAAAGGCGGTGTGGGAAAGACGACGACGGCCGTCAACTTGGCGGCCTCCCTGGCGGTTGCCGAAAAGAGAGTCCTGCTGATAGATGCCGATCCTCAGGCAAACGCTACGACAAGTCTCGGTTTTCACCGTAACGACTACGAATACAATATCTACCATGTGCTTATCGGGGCGAAAAAGATCTCCGATACCATCCTGAAGACCACGCTTCCTACACTGCATCTGGTTCCGTCGAATATCGGGCTTGTAGGAGTAGAAAAGGAGTTTTACGATTCGGAGACGAGAAAAGGGCGTGAACTCGTTCTGAAGCGCAAGATCGACGAGGTGAAAAAGGAGTACGATTTTATCATCATCGACTCCCCTCCGGCTCTCGGGCCGATCACGATCAATGCGCTAAGCGCCGCCCATTCGGTCATAATACCGATTCAGTGCGAATTTTTCGCGCTCGAGGGTCTGGCACAGTTGCTGAACACAATTCGCCTCATCAAAAAGACGATCAACCCGAAGCTCAGGATCAAGGGTTTTCTACCCACCATGTACAGCGGTCAGAACAATCTCTCCAAGCAGGTCTTCGCGGATCTGACGCAGCACTTCAAAAACAAGCTCTTCAGATCTGCGGAAGATGATGAGTTCATAGTCATTCCGCGCAATGTCAAGCTTGCGGAAAGCCCCAGCTTCGGCAAACCGGTGATACTCTACGACGTAAAGTCTACGGGATCGAGGGCATATCAGCACCTGGCCGAAGCTATTTTGGCCACATAAGAGAAGAGTATGGGGAAAAAATCTAAAAACAGGTCCCTCGGAAGAGGTCTCGGGGCCATACTCGGTGAAGTTGCCGAAGCGTATGAGAACGAGTTGCAGTCGGGTGCGGATACGCACGAGAAGGTTGTCGAGATTCCGCTTTCCGAGATCGTACCGAATCCGTACCAGCCCAGAAAGCATTTCGACGAAGATGCCATAAGAGAGCTTGCGGAATCGATAAAACGGCACGGGCTATTACAGCCGGTCGTAGTTATCGAGCAGAACGGGGAGTATGTGCTCATCGCGGGGGAGCGCCGTGTACGTGCGAGCAGGGTGGCAGGTCTCGAGACGATACGCGCAATAGTGGCCGATATAGATCGCTCACGCTTCAGAGAGCTGGCCCTGATAGAGAATATTCAGCGGGAAGCGCTTAATCCGATAGAGCTTGCCGAGTCGTACAAGGAGCTTATAGAGGAGTACGGCATTACACAAGAGGAGCTCGCCAAAACGATCCACAAAAGCAGATCTCAGATTACCAATACGCTCAGACTTCTGCAGTTGGACGACTACGTTCGGCAGAGGGTGGCCTCTTCGCATATCTCCCAGGGACATGCGAAGGTTCTTGTCGGACTCGACGCCAAAAATCAGCGTATAGTGTGTGACACGATTACCGGACAGAAGCTCAGTGTGCGCGAAACGGAGCGGCTCGTATCGAGGATGAGGGGGGAGTCTTCGAAGGGGAGCGTATCGGAGAGTTCCGAAGAAGTCGGCGGTTTCGATCTCGGACCGTACTCGAAGATTATAAGAGAGCACATCCCTTTCAGGGTAAAAGTAAAGAGAGGAAAAGTCGAAATAGAGCTCAAGAGTGAAGAGGAGCTGAAATCTTTTCTAAAAAGGTTTTCAAAATAGTGTGAGTTTGCGGCATGTTGAATCCGTTTCCACGATGGGTCAAGGAAACTGGATGATTCATATTATCCTTAATTTTTAATTTTGGATAAATATGATAACATTGCCCAATTTTTTGAAAGGAGAGTGTGCATGCTGGATATTGTTCCTTCTTTAATGCTGGTTGTGGCAGTGGTCTTTCTCGTGCTTCTGATACTGCTCAACAGCTGGCTCTACCAACCGCTCTTGGCGTTTATGGATGAGCGCGATAAGAGTATCCGCAAAGATTTGGAAAATATAGACTCCACCGGTTCCGATGTCGAAGAGCTAAAGGCGAAGACGGAAGCGATCATCGCGGAGGCGAAGAACGAAGCCGCGGCATTGAGAGCCAAAACGATCGAAGAGTCTAAGCTTCTGGCCATGAGCAAAATAGAGGCGAAAAAAGAGGAGCTCGAGAAGAGGTATCAGGAGTTTCTGGTCGAGTTGAAAAAAGAGGAGGAGCAGCTTAAAAGCGAGCTTCTTTCACAGATGCCGCTCTTCAAAGAGTCTCTGAAAGCCAAATTCAGTCAAATCTAAAAGGAGAAAATGTGCGAAAAATATTGTTGACGGCGGCACTTTTCCTTCCGGCCATACTGTTCGCTTCCGGGGCTGAAGTCTCAAGCGGCGGGACAGACTTCGTTCCCCGTCTCGTAAACTTCATCATCTTCGTAGCCATACTATACTATTTCGCAGCAGAACCGGTAAAGAACTTCTTCAAAGGCAGAACCGCAGATATTGCATCGCGTCTTGAAGAGGTCCAGAAGCGGCTGAAGGCCACGAAGCAGGCGAAAGAGGATGCACGTGCGGAGTATGAAGCCGCACAGACGACAGCCGAAGAGATAATAGAAGCGGCAAAGAAAGAGTCTCAGCTTCTGGCGAAAAAACTGGATGAACAGCTGCACAACGAGTTGGAAAACCTCGAAAAACTCCATGAGGAGAAGATGGAGGTGGAGAAGCGTCAGTTGATAAGAAGAACAGTTACAGAGGTTCTTTCCGAACTCTTCAAGGGTGATGCTGTCGGTATGGATGAGAAGAAATTCGTCAATCTCATCATGAAGAAGGTGGCCTGATATGGAGATGTTGATAGCGAAACGTTACGTCAAGGCGTTGATAGAGGCGGTCGGCGACAAGAAGGTTACTTCCGCGACCAAGAGTCTCGAAGCGATTGCAAAAGCTTTCGAAGATAAAAAATTTGCGGAACTTATGATCTCTCCGGAGGTTAAAAAGAGCCAGAAAGAGGAGCTGGTGCTGGCGATTGCCGGGGAGAAGTGCGACCCGAAAATCGCAAACTTCATAAAAGTACTAAATCTGCACGGCAGGCTGGGGCTCATTCCTGAAATTGTACATCTGCTTCAAAAGGAGCTTCAGAGGCGTGCCAACCGCTATGAAGGCGTTGTGGAGAGCAGTGTCCGACTCGACAAGAAACTGATGGGTGAACTCGAAAGCTCACTCTCGAAATATGTAAACGCCACAGTCTCGCTGCGGCAGCTCAAGAGCAGGGGTGAAGGTATAAAGGTTGTGATCGAAGATCTGGGGCTTGAGGCGAGTTTCTCGAAAGAGCGCGTAGCTTCGGATATGATAAACCACATTTTAAAAGCTTTGTAAATAGAAAGGAGAATCGGCAGTGTCTAAACTTCAAGCAGATGAAATCAGCTCGATCATCAAAGAGCGTATCGAGAATTTTGAATTGAGCGTCGATATCGACGAGACCGGGAAAGTTGTCAGTATAGCTGACGGAATCGCACAGGTGTTCGGCCTGAACAACGTTATGGCCGGCGAGATGGTCGAGTTCGAAAACGGGGAGCGCGGAATCGTTCTGAACCTCGAAGAGGCGAGCGTAGGTGTGGTTATCCTCGGAAAAGGGCTCGGTGTTCGAGAAGGGATGAGCGTAAAACGTCTCGGTGAACTTCTCAAAGTTCCGGTAGGTCCGGAAATTGTAGGACGTGTCGTCAATGCACTCGGTGAACCAATCGATGGAAAAGGTCCGATCGAGGCGAAAGAGTATCGTTTCGTCGAAGAGAAGGCGCCCGGAATCATGGCTCGAAAATCTGTTCATGAGCCGCTGCAGACCGGTATCAAGGCGATTGACGCACTCGTTCCGATCGGAAGGGGGCAGCGAGAGCTTATCATCGGTGACCGCCAGACAGGTAAGACTACGGTCGCGATCGACTCGATCATCAACCAGAAGGGTCAGGGGGGTACATGTATCTATGTTGCCATAGGCCAGAAACAGTCAACGGTCGCTTCTATCGTACGCAAGCTCGAAGAGCACGGGGCGATGGAGTATACGATCGTCGTAAATGCCGGAGCTTCCGAATCGGCCGCTCTGCAGTTCCTTGCTCCATACGCGGGTGTAACGATGGGAGAGTATTTCCGTGACAACGGTCAGCATGCGCTAATAATATACGATGACCTTAGCAAACATGCCGTCGCATACAGAGAGATGTCGCTTATTCTCAGAAGACCTCCGGGCCGCGAAGCGTTCCCCGGAGATGTATTCTACCTCCATTCACGACTTCTCGAGCGTGCAGCCAAACTCAACGACGAACTCGGTGCCGCCTCTTTGACGGCTCTGCCCATCATCGAAACACAGGCAGGCGACGTTTCGGCATATATCCCGACAAACGTCATCTCCATTACCGACGGTCAGATATTCCTCGAAACGAATCTCTTCAACTCCGGTATCCGACCGGCGATCAATGTCGGTATTTCGGTTTCGAGGGTCGGGGGTGCGGCCCAGATAAAGGCTACGAAGCAGGTTTCCGGTACTCTGCGTCTCGACCTTGCGCAGTATCGTGAACTTGAAGCTTTCGCACAGTTCGCGAGCGATCTCGACGAAGCTACACGTGCACAGCTCGAGCGCGGTGCGAGAATGGTCGAAGTACTGAAGCAGCCTCCCTATTCACCTCTTCCGATCGAAAAGCAGGTACTTATCATCTATGCGGGTGCAAACGGATATCTTGACGACATTCCGGTCAGTGCCGTCACAAAGTTCGAAGCCGAACTATATCCGTTCGTCGAGGCCAACCATCCGGAAGTGCTCGCTCAGATAAGAGAGAAGAAGAAGATCGATGAAGAGACCGAAGAGTTGATGAAGAAGGCGCTGGAAGAATTCAAAACTTCGTTCAGCGCGTAAGCGTTAAGGATCAACTATGGCAAACTTGAAAGAGATAAAACTTCAGATCGCGAGTGTCAAGGGGACCCAAAAGACCACACGAGCGATGAAGCTTGTATCGCAGGCGAAACTGAAAAGGGCCGAAGAGCTGGCAAAGCGCTCGCGTGTCTATGCCGAAAAGCTGGACGAACTCGTTAGCGAAATAGCGTACGAGATCAACCAGAACAAAGTCGGCGGAAGCGAGAGTCGCTATGTGCAGGCGGACCTGCCGGTCACGACTGTAGACATCATATGTGTTACCGCGGACAAAGGTCTATGCGGCGGGTTCAATATCGCTACGCTGAAGACAACCCTCGGGATGATCCGTGAGTACAAAGAGAAAAAAGTGGCCGTCAGACTACGTGTGGTCGGCAGAAAGGCGATAGACTTTCTCAAATACAACGGGGTAGAGATGAAGGATGAAGTGATCGGTCTGAGCGCTTCACCCGATTATAAAAAGGCTGCGGACTTCATAGACGAATCGATGAACGACTTCGCGGAGGGAAAGACCGACCGTGTCGTACTCGTCTATAACGGATTCAAAAACATGCTCACGCAGCAGCAGCGTGTACTCCAACTGCTACCTGTCGACATTTCGACGGTAGAGCCGAGAGAGCTGAAATCGAGTATAGAGTATGAGCCGGAAGGTCACGAAGAGCTTCTGGAAGCACTGCTTAGAAAATATGTCCAGTATAGCATGTACTACGGGCTTCTCGATTCGCTGGCAGCCGAACACAGCGCACGTATGCAGGCCATGGACAATGCGACGAACAATGCGTCGGAAAGAGTTAACGAGCTTACTATTCAGTACAACAAAGCACGTCAGGAATCTATTACAACCGAGCTGATCGAAATCATCAGCGGTATGGAAGCATTGAAATAAAAGAAGGAGAAGGAATGACAGGTAAAATTGCACAGGTCATCGGCCCCGTCGTAGATGTCGATTTCGAAGATTATCTACCGGCGATCAACGAAGCACTCGAAGTGAAATATACTCTTGAAGGCAAAGAGACCAGGCTTGTTCTGGAAGTGGCGAGCCATATCGGCGACAACCGTGTACGAACCATCGCGATGGATATGAGTGAAGGGC
>JALSXE010000311.1:0-2829 GCA_027072755.1 Campylobacterales bacterium
ATATTGAGCTCAGTGCCGAAGCGGACAGCGAGGGTCTTACAGTCACACTCAAAAACGAAGCCGACCATACACTCTTCGCGCATCCCCTTAGAGTCGCGGAGCTTAGAGTGGAGGTCATAAGAGGAGACAAAAGATTCAAGCTGCCTCCGGTCACTTTTTATACGATACTCGGAAAAGATGGAAAACCGGCAATGCCGTGGGCAGCGGAGAGCGTACTGAAACAGAACCGCATAGGGGCTCATGAGTCGAAAGTGATGAAGTTCGATTTCAGGGTTGAAAAGGGCGATACAGCGGAGGTGACGCTCGGATACCGCATAGTGAATCCGAGGGCGGCGAAAAAGCTGGGTATCAAAGAGAGACGCCTTACAGAGTTCAAAGTGCTCAAAGAGAGACGTTTCGGTTTCTAACGGTCCCGCTTCAGCGCTGCAAAAAGGCCAGGAGCCTCTCTGTATATAGCTTCGGCCTCTCTTTGAAGGCTTCTACATGCCCTACGCCCTCGAACTCCGCTACCTCGGCTTTTGGGCAGATTAGGCGCAGCTCATCAACATGCTCTTTCGTAACGAGGCTGTCGTCCGATTCGAAAATATACAGAATCTCGCTTCCGCACAGTTTTTCGCATCTTTGCCTGTTGTCGGCTCTTTTGAAATCTATATCGAAAAAGAGCGACGCGATAAGTTTGACATACCCGTAAAAGAGGGGCGGAAGATGCCCCCGCCGCCAAAGCTCCCGCTTCGAGAGCATCTCGAAATCTATCCACGGCGCGTCGGCCACCACCTTCACAAATCGCTTCGGATCTCTCTCTTTCATCATCAAAGCGGTCACCGCACCCATCGAAAAGCCGTGAAGAGTCCATGAAAACCGGCCCGAAGGGTCGATTTCACAGACCCAGCCCGCCATATCTTCACTCTCTTTTATGCCGAAATATATCCTATTGCCTTCACTCTCGCCGTGAGCGCGCAGGTCGGCCATCATGACACTGTAGCCCTCTTTGTGGTACCACTCGCCGAGGTCGAATATTCCGCTGCTGAAACCGTTGCGGCTCCCGCCGTTTCCATGCAGAAGCAGCACCGCCTTTTCGCCTCCCGCCGGAACCATCCATCCGCGCAGGGTCAGGCCGTCTGGGGTCAGATAGCTTATGTCCTCATACTCCGCGCCCCACTCTTTCGGTGTTCTTTGAACGGTTTCGGGGCTCCCCCGCGTCTGTTTGTGAACGACCCATACAGGGTAGAGCGCGACAAGGAGCAGCAGAGAGACGAAAATATAGGTCATACCACTACCCGCTCCATATAGGGGCTGAGCCGTGTCGTCACTTCGTAGCTTATCGTTCCAAGCTGCTTCGCGGCGACGGCCGCATCGTCGAATATGCAGATCGACTCGTCACTCCCCTCCACGCTGATGCTGTCCATCGAAACACGCCCGACTATACTCTTGCCGCATGGGAGCGTGTAGGGGCGCCTGGGCCATCCGTCGCCGTAACCTATGTCGTAGCTTGAGACCACCGTCTTGTACCCGAACGACCCATCGCCGCCGTATCCTACCCTCTCTCCCGCTTCGAGCTCTCTTGTAGCTATGCGGTCGGCCCACAAAGATGCCACGGGTCTCAACTCGGGAACCTCGAACGAAGGCGGCATACGCAGGCATCCGTAGGCGGCTATCCCTACGCGTGCGATATCTTCGTCGAAGCTTCCGGTTCTAAAAAGGGCCGCCGAGTTGCAGCTGTGCCAGCGCACCCCGTCGATCCCCAAACGTAGAGCCTCCTCTCTGATCCGATCGAACCTCTTTTTCTGCCAGAAGAAATCGCTCCCCATCTCGTCGGCACTGCGGTAGTGGGTCATGACTCCGACAAGCTTGAGCCCCCTCGATGCGATCTTTTCGACCGCTTCGGCGAACCTTTCGGGCTCTATGCCGTTCCTGTGCATCCCCGTATCCATCTTCAGCTCCACTGCGGCTCCCGCGGGTAGCTTCTCTATATCGCGCATCTCGTTTATCGCTACCCTTATGTTCGGCGCCGGTGTTTCGTTCGAAGTGTCCGAAAGCACAAGTATCGTCTCGAAGAGGTGCCCTATGGCCCCGGCTTCGCCGAGCCTGCGCACCACCGCATGGCGCACCCCCGCCTCATGCGCCAGTTTCGCCATGGGTAGAAGACCGTGGCCGTAGGCGTTGTCTTTGAGCACCAGCGCCACCTTGTCGATCGATTGAGTTTTTGCGGCTATTTGGCTAATATTGTGAAAAAAATTTCTGCTTGAGATACGTATCTGTGACATGTATGCATTTTAGTCAAATATGCGTAAAAGGGAGGTAAAGTGAACTGGGTAGCGTGGGTGAAGGTCGTCGGGATGATCCTGACGGCGGCGTTTGTGATAGCGATGGTCTACAGGAGCGTGCGGGTCGTAAAGGATGAAGAAGATGACAAAGTGCACCTTCCCGACTGAGCGGGCGGAGCAGTCGGCGGTACTTATGGCCTTCCCCCACGGGGGAACCGACTGGGCCGACGACCTGAAAAAGGCGCTCACCCCGTTTGTGCGCATAGCGAGCACGATAGCCTCTTTCGAACCGCTCATAATCGTCTGCGACGATGAGGAGAGGACAAAAGAGCTCTTCTGCTACACCCACAACATCACTTTCGTACAGCTGCCGACGAACGATACGTGGGCGAGGGACTTCGGCCCGATTACGGTGTGCGAAAACGGCAGGCGAAAATTTCTGGACTTCACATTCAACGCATGGGGCGGCAAATTCGAAAGCGCACTCGACGATACGGTGACATCGAGGCTGGTAGAGATGGGGGTCTTGAAAGGGGAGTACGAAAAGGTCGACTTCGTTTTAGAG
>JALSXE010000312.1:0-10899 GCA_027072755.1 Campylobacterales bacterium
AAGCGGTGGCTATATCAAGCCGTATGGACCTCCGAGCCTCTCGGTATGGATGAAGATTTCGAAATACGCAAAAGTGAGGCGGAGGCGCAGTTCGATGCGGAGCTCTACGCTTTGAGAGATGCGCTGTTGAGTGAGGCGGACGGCCTGGATATGGAGTCGTCGCAGGTGGAGTCGATAATCGCCGAAGCCGTAATGGGAGTGATAGAGCGAAACGGGATTCTGGAAGTTCCCTACAAGACGCTCAAAAACATAAACAGTCACTTTGCACGCAAAATAGAGGGTCTCAAGCTGAAAAAGCAGAGAGAGGAGCTGCTCGCTAGAACGATAAGAGACTTCAAAAACCTCTTTCCGCTCGCCAGGGAGATGGGGCGGAAGCTCATATTCCATGTAGGTCCGACAAACAGCGGAAAGACCTACAGCGCGATGAAGATGCTAAAAGATGCCGATACAGGGTACTACCTGGCACCGCTTCGCCTGCTCGCACTCGAAGGTTACGAGACTCTTTTGAAATGGGGCCTTCGTGCCTCTTTGGTAACTGGAGAGGAGCAACTAATAGATGAAGAGGCCGCTCATGTGAGCTCGACGATCGAGATGGCGAATTTCCAGGTAGAGGTGGATGTCTGTGTCATAGACGAGGTACAGATGATAGACGATCCAGATAGGGGGTGGGCGTGGGCGAACGCCATAATAGGTATACCCGCAAGTACCGTCGTGATGACCGGAAGCGAGGATGCCCTCGAGGCTGTTAAAGAGCTTGCGGAGTGGCTCGACGAAGAGCTGGAAGTGGTACGTTTCGAGAGAAAGGCTCCCCTGATACTCAACCACCGACCTACATCTTTGAAGAGACTCGAACCTTCTACAGCTATCGTAGCATTCTCCAGAAGAGACGTTCTGGCGCTCAAGGAACAGCTCGGCGGAAGGTACGATGTATCGGTGGTATACGGCAATCTGAGCCCCGAAGTGAGACGCGAAGAGGCGAGAAGGTTCAGGGAGGGTGAATCGCAGATCCTTGTGGCCACCGATGCCATAGCGATGGGGCTGAACCTTCCTATAAAGACGATTCTCTTTGCCAGGGATTCGAAATTCGACGGGCAGAGCCGCCGCCTGCTGACACCTTCCGAAATACGTCAGATAGCCGGACGGGCAGGGCGTTACGGGCTTTACGAAGAGGGGTATGTCGGAGCGTTAAGCGGGCCTGTTCTAAATACCGTGGCCGAGCTTATAGATGAAGAGTCGGCTCCGGTACATGGTCCGTACCGTGTTATGGCCAACTTCGAGCATATAGAACTGATCGCAAAAATAGTCGAGACGCAGAGCCTTTCGGAGATTCTCGGATTTTTCGTAAAAAATATGCGCTTCGACGGTCCGTTTATAGCCGCCAACATAGAAAACATGCTCGAAATCGCCAAAATGGTAGACCTCTACAAGCTGGAGCTGAAAGCAAAATATCACCTCTCGTGCGCACCTCTGAGCCTGGGCTCTGCCTATCTCGAGAGTGTGTTTCACCGATACCTGATAGCGCTCGAGCGCGATGAACCGATACCCTTTGCGATTCCCGAAGATCTGCCTTCGGTCGCGCAGACCTCCGACATGCTTTTCGATGCCGAAGAGAGAGTCAAGGAGGTTTCGCTATACCTGTGGCTTTCGTATCGCTTTCCGGAAGCTTTCGTGGATACGCAGAACGCATTGAGGGCGCGGGAGCTACTGAACTCGTTTATAGAACGATCTTTGCGCAAAGGTGTATTCGCCAGAGCCTGCAAAAGGTGTGCAAAGCCGCTGCCTCCAAACTTTAGGTTCGGAATTTGCCAGGAGTGCTACAGGGGAGGGCGCAGAACCAGAAGGCACCCTGTCAGGTGACTATACATGGTATAATTTCGCCCGATTCAAAACCCGCGAAGGGCTTGCGAAGATTGCTTCTGCGCAAGATCTGCCGTAAAATGGAGTCAAACCCCTACACATGCCTCTATCACGCCTGAACGAAGAGCAGCTCGAAGCCGCAACGGCCCCCTTCGGTCGCAACCTCGTCATTGCCTCCGCCGGAACGGGAAAAACCTCTACCATCGTCGGCCGTATCGGCTATCTGCTCTCGAAGGGCGTTGACCCTCGGGATATTCTGCTTTTGACCTTTACGAACAAGGCGGCTGCCGAGATGGTAGATAGGGTGGCGGGGTATTTCAGCCGTGAAGTGGCCGCAAAGATCGAAGCGGGTACTTTTCATGCGATTAGTTATCGCCATCTAAAGAGAGAAAGAGATATAAACCTGAAGCAGCCTTTCGAGCTCAAGACGCTATTTAGAAGCATCTACGAGAAGCGCCGTTTTCATCATATAGGCGCACAGACCGATCCTTTTGCGCCGAACTTTCTGTACGATCTCTATTCACTCTACCAAAACGCCTCCAGAGAGACGTTTGCGGAGTGGCTTTCAAAAAGGCATCAGGGGCATGAACCCTATATAGATATATATCTCGACATAATCGACGAGTTCAGAAGCAGCAAGGAGGAGTTCGGTTTCGTCGACTTCAACGATCTTCTGATATTGATGCGCGAATCGGTTAAGCGTAATCCCCTCTCTTTCAGAGAGATATTGATAGACGAATATCAGGATACCAACGAACTGCAGGGCTCTTTGATAGATGCGATGAACGCACCTTCGCTCTTTTGTGTCGGCGACTATGACCAGAGTATCTACGCCTTCAACGGTGCCAATATAAATATCATAGGCTCTTTCGCCACAAAATTCAAAGATGCCAGGGTCTTTACACTCACCAAGAACTACCGCTCCACGGCACCTATACTCGAGCTGGCCAACAGGGTAATCGAGTATAACGAGCGGATATATCCCAAGCAGTTGGAGGTGGTGCGTAGGGGGGATTCGGCGGCAATGCCTAAGCTTTTGATATTCGACAACCTTATGCAGCAGTACGAGACGATAGCCCGATTAATTAGGCGCTCCGCCACACCGCACAATGAGATAGCGGTAATATTCAGAAACAACGCATCGGCCGACGGTATAGAGGCTATGCTGAAAGAGGAGGGTATATCCTGCCGACGCAAAGGGGGGCGCAGTTTCTTCGACGCCAAAGAGGTCAAAGCGGCGCTCGATTTCGCGACGCTGCTTCTGAATCCGAAAGATATGATGGCTTTCATACATATCTTCGAATACGCCAGAGGTGTCGGAAGTGCTACCGCCAAAGAGCTTTTCGAGGGTCTGACTACTCTCGGAGAGGGGTGTATGATGAGCGGACTCTTCAATCCAAAGCCCATGACCAATCCTTTCAAAGCCCGAAATACGAACTACCAGCTGGGACTCTTCGACCACCCGATGCAGATCGGTTCGGTCTCGAGGTTTTCCCATCTGGGGCTGGATGAGAACTTTATGGCACATCCAATATTGAAGCATCCGGCTCTAAACAGTGACGGCGTAAAGTTTCTCTACGACTTCTACAGATTGATGAAGAGTCTGAAGAGTCTCAAGCAGCCACGGTCGATTGTGCGCCATATTCTATCTTCCGATATTTACGGCTCTATTATAGAGCGGCTGGCCGAACGTCGTGCCACTTTGAAAAACGGAGAGGTAGACGGAGCGAAAAAGGGCGACGCTCTCGAGAGAATAAAGCGTAAGACTCTTTTGCTGGTGCGTCTGGCGGAGGCATACGGCAGTAACGAAAAGTTCATAAACGCCATGGTTCTGGGAGGCAGGGAGCTGAATGAAGGGGAGGGGGTCAATCTGCTGACGGTACATGCGAGTAAAGGGCTCGAATTCGATGAGGTCTACGTGATAGATCTAATGGACGGTAGATTTCCGAACAGAAAGCTTGCCGGACAGGGTGGAAGTATAGAGGAGGAGCGGAGGCTCTTTTATGTCGCACTCACGCGTGCACGGAATCTTCTTTATCTCTCATACGCCAAATATGACAGCTTCAAGGATATAACCTTTTTCCCGTCCCAATTTCTCTACGAGGCCGGTCTTTTGAAAAAGGACCGCACCTACGAGAGGCTAAAAGCTCTTAGTGCCCCTTGACGGCACGGGCCATATCCCACATCGGAAGGAAGATTCCAAGGGCGAGCAGAAGTACCAGTCCCGCTATTATCGCAAGCATTATGGGCTCTATATAGGATGACATGTTATCGAGAATATAGTTGAAGCGCATTCTGTAGTAGTCGGTGACTTTTCGCATCATGTTGTCGAGCTGGCCGCTGCTCTCTCCGGCCGATATCATCTGGATGATCATATTTTCGAAAACACCGGTATCCTTGAAGGCTTCGGTTAGGCTTACACCTCTTGAGACCGCGACTTTTACCGATTCGAGTTTCTCTTTCATTACCGCATTGTCGATCATACCTGTCGCCGTGTCGAGTGCGTCGGCGATAGGGATACCGGCATGGACAAGTTCGGTAAAGACTATCGCGAAGCGGTTTAGGGTGGCGAAAAATATGATATCTTTTATCAGGTAGGTCTTTAGCATCAGTTTGTCCGCTTTGTATTTGAACTCTTCGTTGTTTCTATAGAGGTAGACGATCAGAACGATAACGAATATGAGGCCGCCGAGTACCAGAAGGCCGTAATTGCTCAAAACATGTTCTATCCCGAGCAGTATCTTTGTGGGAAGCGGGAGTTCCGCGTTGAACTTTTCGAAAATGGCCTTGAATTTCGGTACGACCACCATAATCAGGATGGTAAAGGCTATAGCCATGGCCCCCAGTGTGATCATAGGGTAGCGCATCGCTTTTTTAAACTTCTGTACGTTCTCCTGTATCTCTTCGAGGATATCGGCAAGGGCGGAGAGAGCGTCGGCCATGTTTCCCGTCTGCTCTCCAAGCTCAATCATCGCCAGAGTGATTCCGCCGACGTCGTATCTGTAGCGCTTGAAGGTATCTGAAAGGCTCAAACCGGAGTTTATGCTCTCGGATGCCTGTGTCAATATGGTTTTAAGTTTGGCGTCGTTGGTCGCGTTCGCTATCTCGTTGAGCGCGTCGTGTACCGAGATACCTGCGTTTGTCATAACCGCCAGCTGCCTTATGGCCGCGATCAGATTTTTGGGCTGCACTTTTTTGTTGGCGACGGTTGAACTGAACTGTGAAAAGAACTCTTTGATCGTTGCATCGATAGGGGCCGAAATCTCTTTGATCCGGAGCATCGTCCCCTGATACTCTTTCTTGATTTTGTTGATGGCGTCCGCCCGATCTTTGGCTTTGAGTACAATGTTTTGGCGGTTTCCGCGAACCAGCATAGTGACTTGATAATATTTCATGATAACCTCGCAACTCTTAGTACTTCATCTATTGTCGTTTTACCTTCGACCGCTTTGTTGACACCGTCTTGAATCATAGAGACGAACCCCTGCCTCAACGCCTCCTGCGTCAATTCGGCTTTGGATGCTTCACGGGCGATCATGCTGGTGAGTGTATCGTCTACGCGCAGAACCTCGCTGATCATCTCACGCCCTATATATCCCGTTCCCTGGCACTCCTTACAGCCGCTTCCTTTGAAGAACTGGTACTTCTCGGGCAGGAACTCTTCGAGTTCGTTGATAACATGATCGGGAATTTCGACGCTTTTTTTACAGTTCGGGCAGATCTTCCTGACAAGACGCTGTGCCTCGATCGCTATCAGGGAACCGCTTATAAGATAGGGCTCTATACCCATGTCGGCCATTCTGTTGATCGCGCTTATCGAGTCATTCGTGTGGAGCGTGGATAGAACCAGGTGTCCGGTAAGTGCGGCTTGAATGGCGATTCTGAGCGTCTCCTGGTCCCTGATCTCACCGATCATTATAATATCGGGGTCCTGCCTCAAAATAGAGCGAAGCGCGCTGGCGAAGGTAAGACCGACTTTCGAATTAACCTGCACCTGCTGGACCAGATTCATCTGATACTCTACGGGGTCTTCGACGGTTATCAGCTTTTTATCGACGCTTTTGAGGTTGTTGAGTGCTCCGTAGAGTGTGGTGGTCTTACCGCTTCCAGTCGGTCCCGTGACAAGCACGATGCCGTACGGAACCTTCAGAGCACCGTTGAATATATTGAAGTTGTGCTGGCTCATTCCGGCATCTTCAAGACGGATCATCACTTTCGATTTATCGAGAATCCTCATTACTATCGATTCGCCGTTCATGATCGGAAGTGTTGATACCCTGAAGTCGAACTCACGGTTTACGATGGTAGCGGAGAAGCGGCCGTCCTGCGGTTTCCTGCGCTCTGCAATATCGAGATTGGAGAGGAGCTTCAGTCTCGAAGATAGTGGTGGATAGATATCTTTGTCGAAGCGGAAACTCTCGGCAAGCATACCGTCGATACGGCTTCTGACTATACAGCTGTTCTCCGTAGGCTCGATATGTATGTCGCTGGCCCTCGCTATGATCGCCGACTTCAAGATCACCTCTATAAGCTTCAAGATCGCGGAGGATTCACTCGCTTCGGTTGCGGAAGCGCTCTCTGAAATCTCCTGCCTTATCTCGTTTATCAGCCCTTTTATGCTCTCCGACATCTCGAGGCGGTTCAGGTGGTAGTCTATCTGTGAAGGCCTGGCGATGGCGGGATTGACAGGTTTTTTCGGAAAGAGTCGCTGCATAGCCTCCTGGGCGCTGAAATCGAACGGATCTTTGAATGCGACGGTTACGCTCAGATCGCTCTCCCTGATGGGCAGTGCACCTATCTTCTCCAGTTTCTGCATAGGGAGCCTGCCGACGAGGCGAAGATCTATATCTACCTCGTCGAGGTTGATATAATCCATATTCATCAGCTTCGCCAGGTGCATAAGGACTTTGTTTATATTTATCGAACCGCCCTCTTTTTCGAGCATATCGAGAGATAGATTCCCTTTTCTCACCTCGTCGGCTATTAGTTTGTAAACCTGTTCAGGTTTTACGACCTGGTGCTCCAGCAGGGCTTTTATCGTTATCTTTTTCTCTTTCTTGTTTTTGAGCAGGTCGGCTATCTGCTCCTTCGTTACAAGTCCGTTCTGCATCAAAAGTTCAATGATTCTGCTCATCTACCAATACCTGTGTAACTTTATAATATGTTCATCCAGTCTCTCTTCGATGATCATCTTGGTGACCTTCCCGGTCCCCTCAAGATAGAGTACATACATCAAACCGGCACCCTTTTCGGGGATGAAATAGTATTTATCATCGACCTTTTTATACTCTTTTTTTGTATATAGATCGAAGACTTTCGATAGTATATAATCGGTTTTTGGAAGTTTTAGGTTAGATATATCGACACCGTCCAAAAGAGAGTGATACAACAGTTTCTTTTGCAGGAGTATTGTAGCGAAATAGCTGGCATTCGCACGTTCGGTCTTCGAATATCGAAGACCGGTCATGGGAACGGCCAGACGGTCGATATAATCGGCGTTGAGACATGAAAGCCCGTAGAGCATCAGGAATCTCGAGTCCTTCTTGTGCTTTTTGAACATTCTAAGCCCGAGCTGACACGCCTGCTTGTATTTCTTGTTCTGATACAGCCTATAGAGGCTCTCTATATCAGCGGATGCGAGTGAAGTGAAAAGGAGCAGAGTCGCAAGAGTAACTCTTTTCATTTTTTCGCCTCCAGCCTTCTTAGATAGGATCTGACTTTTCTGGAGCTGTACTGGTTCAGATAGACTCTCAAAGCTTTGATCGCTTCATCCCTCTCTCCCAGTTTCACTTTAGCACGGGCGAATGTGATCCAGCTCTCTTCGCCGGCAGGATCTAGTGAATTTGCCGTAACACTCCATCTTACGGCCTCTTTGTAGTTGCCTTTTTTGTAGTAGCTCTGGGCTATATATGAGGCGAGTTTCGGATCGTTATTTCGGTTGAAACGCTCGATGAGAAGCTGGAGAGTGTTGTTTGTTTTGGTAGAGAGAATCTGCAGGCCGGAGCCGCCGCTCTTTTCCGGGCCCTTTTTGGTCTCTTTTTGGATATCGTCGCTCTTTTTGGAAGCGGAGCTCTTCTCTCTGTTTATCGATTTGGAGAAAACCTCCTCTTTTACCGGCTTCATCGCCGCATACTCTTTTGCCGGACGCATGTTTCCATCGCTTGTAGAAAGCGATTCCAAAAAGTCGGTATCCGGGTTGAGTGTCACCTCCGATTCTTCGGCTTCGGCGCTTCGTACATGCTCTTTTGTTCTCTTTTTCACCTTTGGTTCCGCGGGTTCTATCTTCGCAGCGGTATCTTCGGCTTCGTTTTCAATCGCTTTTTCGCTCTTCGTCATACTCTCTTTTTCAACGGGGACGGAGGCAGGCCCGAGGTTCGAAGGGGTTTCCGCCGGCGTGGGGGCGTTTTGTACCGTAATATTCATCTCTTCGACTCCGCCGCTTTCTTTCAGGCTCCGGTAGTATCCGCTTTCACTTACCCAGATTGCGGCTGCCGCGATAAAAAGAAGCGCAATCGACGAAAAGATCCACGGTTTTATGCGCTTCAGTCTGTATCTGCGCCACTCTCTTTCGAGTTTGTCGATCTCAAGCATTTATATATCCCAGCTTCAGTGCCGACATCTCAAGATATTTGTTCTTTATGGTGGAGCCCGCAATCTTGGAGGGTTTGTTGGTTTCGTAGTAGTCGTATATCTCAAACAGCGTAAACATGAGCTTGTTTATCTCTCTGTAGTTTCCTTTTGTAAATTTGTGGATCAGTTTAATGTTGTTCTTGCGAAACATATTGGCTATTTCGAAATAGTTCTGTTGAATCAGCTTTTTTTGCACATACATGTCGGTATCGTGAATCGTTCCGTTTTTCAGCTCTATCGTCTCCCAGATTCTTGACTGAAAATGCTCTTTTGCAATCAGATCCTCTCTCTCCGTTTTGTGAAGAGAAACGACGAACTTTATGGTTCTGGTATCCGATATCAGCCTAATCTTCTCCATAAGGGACGATGAATAGAGCTGGGCTTCGTCAAGCAAAACGGTAATATGTTTTCGCTCTTTAAGCGCATTACATATATCTATGAACTTGTTGTAAGTGAGATCCTCCGGCAGTGTGGACTCCGGAAGCAGAAAGGTGTAGAGTTTTTTTATGAACTCCTCTTCCTGTTGTATCGGCGTCGATATCAGAAATACATTTCTTTTATCTTTTGCATCGTGGTATATTTTATTGATCAGGACGCTTTTGCCCGTTCCGGGTTTTCCATAGAGCAGAATCATCTTGAGAGGTTTTTGTATACTCTCTTGAAGCTTGTTGTAAAAGAGTATAGAGGTGTCCAGCCCTATATACTGATTTACTTCGATTCTGTCTATAAAGATGCTTTGCAGCTGTCTGTATTTACTCATCGCATCTTGGTCATATTGCTGTCGGATAGCCTATCATAGCCCAGATCTTTCAGCGTCATGGATGATTTCGCTTCAACAAGATGGGGAGTCACTATAATCACAAGCTCCACCTTCTCGTCCGTCAGCTCATCGTATTTGAATGCGTATCCGAGCAGAGGGATATCTCCGAGCAGAGGTACTTTATTGGTCGACTTGTTTATCTTGTCGGTTATAAGACCGCCGAGAATTACATGTGAGCCGTCCTTTACGGTAACGACCGAAGCCATCTGTCTGCGCTCGAGATCGGGCGGCATAGATCTGTTAAGGTTGTCATTTGTAACCGGGGTTATAGTATCGCTTATAGACGGATTGATTTTCAGGGTTATCGTCCCGTCGGCGGCGATTTCCGGTGTGATATCGAGCAAGATCCCCGCAAAAACGGAGTCTATGATCTCGTTTTGCGCAACTGTACTGCCGCCGGTGTTGCTGGTGGTGGTACTGTTTTTGATTTTGTAGAAGTACTGTTTGCCCACCGTTATCATTGCGGCCTGATTGTTGAGAGTAAGAACTTTCGGGTTCGAGACGGAGTGGACGTCACCCTGGGATTTCAGGAACTTGACGATCGTTCCTATCTTTGCGGTCATGACTATGTCGGTGAATGTAGCTGTACCCTGACCGAAAGTCTTGATATAAGGAACGTCGATGGTTCCAGGATATTTGATTTCATACACATTTTCGTTTGTTCTGAGGTTTTCGGAATTGATCTTGAAGTTCTGAATATTGTAGAGCTGCCTCCAGTCTATTCCGGTCTCGTTGCCTTTGTTCAGCACAACCGCATACATTTTTACATCTATAAGTACCTGCTTGTGCAGCCTATCCATCAGGTTGTCTATATACTCTTCGACCCTGTCGAGCTGTTTTTTGGTTCCGGTAATTGTCACAAGGCCCGACTCTTTGTCTACAACGGGGTCTCCGGCTTTGTATGTATCTTCAGGTCTGTTGAGAATATCTCTGATCTGATCCAGAAGTTCCGACCAGAATATGAACTTGTCGTCGGAAGTTACATTTATGCCGCTTTCTGACTCTCCGGCACTCATCGTACTGGTGGTGACGCCCTGCTTGCTCTGTGAGGAAGTCTGCTGTCTTGCGGCACCGCTCGAGAGAGTCACCTTGGTACTGCTTGTACTCTCTCTATCGGTGCTGATGTAATTGACATGGAAAGTTTTAGTCAGGAGATAAGATATCTTTAGTATATTGCCTTCCAGGGAGTAGTTCAGGTTGTGTTCATTGAGCACCACGTTGAGAACTTCCGGGAGTGTGGCGTCTTTTAGAGAGAGGCGGTTAAGGCGTGTTCTGAGCTTTTTTGCCGCCTCTTTGTCCTTTATTATCAGCGTAAGGTCGCACTGGTCGGCGAGTTGATTTATAATTTCGGACGCCCTTGTTCCCTGATTGGCCTTGATATTGAAAAGATTATCTTCACACGCCGCATGCAGATTTGTAGTAAAGCCTACAGATGCAGTCACGGCAGCCGCCAGAATTGACAGCTTGATATTTTTCATATATTTCATTCCCAATCCTTATTTAACGAAAAGTTTGATTTTTTTACTCTTTGAACGCTTCAAGAAGACGCGAATCCGCTCGTTTTTACGTGTAAGCAAAACATGGTCCTTACC
>JALSXE010000313.1:0-2827 GCA_027072755.1 Campylobacterales bacterium
ATCGTGTCTGCTCGTGTAGTAGAGCGTCAATCCGGCAATGGAGAACATAGCCCCGGCAGCGGAGCCGACCGCCCAGACGTTTGCACCCGTCTCTCTTACCCTAAACAGATGGCCCGTATGCGCAAGCCCCTGTACTATCAGAACGGACAAAGCGGCGACTGTCGTTACCTCCGAGAGGTTGAAAAATAGTATCATCGGAACAATAAGAAGCGCACTGATTATAAGGCCTTCGAAAGATTCGAAAACGTTGTAGCTGTAGATTTTGGGAAGGTCCCCCTCTTTCGCCATCGTATAGCCGATCTCCGTCGCTGCGTAGAGGGTGGCGTTTATGGCCGATGCGGTGGCCAGCAGTGCCGTGGCCGCCATAATTTTGAAACCCCACTCGCCGAATATCGGTTTTGCGGCTTCAGCAAGCGCATAATCTTTCGTGCGTATCACCTCCTGCAGAGAGAGATTGCCGAGTACGGCTATCGAAGTGAGAATATAGAGCAGGGCCACAAGGCCTATCGCCCACATCATCGCACGCATCATCGTACGGGAAGGGTTCTGCATATCTTCAACGGTATTGGTGATAACACTGAACCCCTGGTATGCAAAAAAGGTGAGGCCGATGGCGAAAAGCATATTCTTAAGCGGCGGCATCTCGTCAACCGACAGGTATGCTGGATCTATCGTAAATAGAGCGGCCACGGAAAAAACGACCAAGATCGTCACCTTCGCAATCACAATGATGCTCTCGGACTTGGCCACGAAAGTGGCACCTATGAGGTTTATAATTGTAAAAAAGAGCACGACCCCTACCGCAAAAGAGTTGACGACCATGGTTTCATGACTCGAGATCATGAAGGTTGACGCATACACTCCGAAAGACTTTGCCACGGCCGCGATAGCTATAAGTTGAGAAAAGTAGAAGAGAACACTTGCGCTTCCCGAAAAGATCCCTTCTCCGAACCCCTGGACCAGATACTCTACGATACCGCCGCGCGACGGGTACCTAAGCGCCAGCTTCGCAAGAGAATATCCGCTCAAAACAGCGGCTATACCGCCGAACAGAAACGAAATCCATACGATATTGCCGGCTATGGATCCGGCCTGGCCGATAACTATGAATATGCCGGCTCCGACCATCGAGCCTATGCCGAGCAGTACCGCACTTACAACCCCGAACGCCTTCTTCTCACCCATCCGCAATCTCCGTAACCGTTGCGTAAAATTTGCAACATAGACTACCTAAAGTATAGCCGGTTACGGTAAACGTTCGTAAACGGCCGCTATAGCCGCTAAAAGTAGTACCCTACCCTCAGGGCGAGATAGTTGTCGCTTGTCGAATCGCTCAACCCCCTGGCGTAACTCGCGGTTGCGAACCAGTGAGAATCTATGCTGTAAAACGCGTATATAGAGACGTTTCTGATAGCCTCGACATCTTTATATATGGAGTCGGACCGGTAGTATGAGATGCTCGAGTAGAGGCTGGATGTAAAGTAGTAACCCGTGCCGAAGCTGTAGGCATCCGTATTCCGGTAGCTGACAGTTGTAGTGCCGTTGTCTATATCGTCGTCTCCGATCAATGTATGTCTGTATCCGGCAAAAAGATTGACCTCTTTTATCGAATAGCTTCCGTTCAAAGAGAGAGTATAGTCGGTATTGTTGTTGCCCAGATCGCTCTCGTATGTCGGCAGTATCACACCGATACCTCCCTCCATACTCAAAGAGGGCAGCGGTTTGAACCTGTAGTATGCCGCGATAGTAGTATCGTTCATACCATTACTGTCGTATCCTGAAGAATCGCTGCTTGTGTAATAGGATGTCGAAAACTGCACGGAGAAGTCATCTCTGTAGTAGTCAGCCTGAAACGACGTGGTATAGGTATCTGTCTTTTCATTGAGTCTGTAGTTTATTTCGCTGTAGGATAGTCCGAATATTATGTCGTATCGCTCGTCGGTGATGAGCGACTTTATCGAACAGCCGTTTGCATCCACCAGATCCGTTATAGGAGTATTCGGACACTTGTCTACAGCATCGTCCACACCGTCCAGATCGCTGTCCGTGAAAGCGAAAAGTGTAATAGTAGAAATAAATATGATCGTCAATATCTTTTTCATGGGACCTCCCCTCTTTTACGGGCCAAAAGGCCCGCTATTTTATACGATTACTATCTGCGGCCGTTAAACGGCATCATAGATCCGCCGCCATGTCCGGACGCTTCGGCACCGGCGCCCATACCGCCCGATTCTCTGTACTGATCTACCCCATGCATCTGGTGCATCTGCTCCATCTCCCCTTCATGCCGCATCTGCATGGATTGATGGCTTTGAGCCATATCTTTCATATTTTGCATATTCTCTTCCATGTGCTCCATACCCTTTTGGGCGTGTTCATTCGCATGTTCTCCCGCCTGCTGTGCGTTTTGGGCATGCATCTGCTCTCTCAGTTTCGATATAGCCTCCATACGCTCTTCGCGGTTCATATTGGCAAGCTCTTCCTTGAACTTGTTCATCAGTTCACGTCTCTGCTCCGGATTGGAGTTTTTGATCTGCTCTATTTGGCTGTCAATACTGACATCCGCAGAAGCGGTAACACCTACATCGGTCCCGACTGCGGCGTCCGCCGCGAAAAGAGAGATCGATGCGCCGAGAATCAACGCCGCCGTAACTTTGCTTATAGTGCTCATAAAAGCCTCCTTGAAATATTTTTGTCACGCTGCAATTATGACGCACAAGCGTAAGCTGAACGTTAGCGAAACGTTAGCCGACCGTTACCTTGCCCAGATCGAAAATAAAACGTGTTCCCCTCCCTTTTTCACTCTCTACATCTACCACTATAGAGG
>JALSXE010000314.1:0-10890 GCA_027072755.1 Campylobacterales bacterium
CCATAAAAAGCACTACAAGCTGCGCCGGCAGCAGCTGGTATGTGTAGCCCAGATATACGAACCACAGTAGTATGGCACCAAGAGGCGTGGGGACTCCTACGAAAAACCTTCCTACTTCTCCGGCTTCAGCGTTTATGTTGAACTGTATCAGGCGTCTTAGGCCGCTTATGACGTAATAGACGCTGACGACCGCGGCAGTGAAAAACCAGAAGCCTTCGAGGTTTGTGTAGACCGCCTGAAATATCAGGAAGACCGGTACGAGCACGAACGAAAGGAAGTCCGCGAAGGAGTCGAGCTGTATGCCGAACTCGTTGGAGAGTTTGAACTTTCTGGCTATCTTTCCGTCGAAAATATCGAAGGCACCGCCGATCCATGCGAGTATGACGGCGAAAAAGAAGTTGTTTTGCGTGATGAAGTAGGTTGCGGCCAGCCCGCAGGTTATGTTTACCATCGTAAAGAGATTTGCCAGGTTGAAATGCGATTTGGGCTCGAAAAGTATGCTCATCGGTATCCTTTTGCTATAATCACCACGACATTTTACAAAAAGAAAGCTTCAGATGCCCGATATATTAGACTCCATTACCGCGATTCACTCACGTGAAGAGCGCTATGCAAAGCTCGAACTGCTCTACAGGTCCGAAGAGCAGAAGAAAAAGATTTTTGACGCGCTGAAAGAGCTGAGCTACAGAAAAGAGTGCAGCGTGGAAGTGAGCGACACAAGAGAGAGTGACGGGAGCGGCATTGTCTGCATCGAATTTCACGACGACTACGACAAAGAGTCGGGACCCTTCTTCGACGCGCTCATAACAAAACTCGGAATCGACCGCTGCTCTTAGAGTTCCTTCTTACCAGTCGAGAAAGAGAAATAGTGACGAGAGAAGGTAGTTTGCCGCAAAAATCGTAACGGCGGAGTATACAACGGCGGATGTCGTAGCGATACCGACGCCCCTCGCCCCGCCCTTTGCTATATAGCCCAGATAGCTTCCGATGGAGCTGACGAGAAATCCGAATACGAATGCCTTCAAAATACCCGTGCCGATGTCCGCAAACTCCAGGTACTGCTGTATCGTGTTTTTATAGGCTACAGGGTTGACTTCGAGAGCCTGTGTAGATATGAGATAGGCACTGACGTTTCCTATGAAATCGAAAGTGATCACAAGCAGCGGAAGCGATAGCGTAGTGGCAAGAATACGGGGAATTACAAGATATTTTTTCGAATCTACTGCGAGTGTTTCTATGGCGTCTATCTGTTCGGTTACGCGCATCGTGCCGAGCTCCGCGGCCATGGCGCTGATGGCGCGAGAAGTGAGCATAAGAGCCGCAAATACAGGACCGAGCTCTCTGGAGATAGAGACGAAAATGGTGTACCCCATGAAATTCTCGGCACCGAAACGGTGAAAACCGTGATAGAGCTGAATAGCCTCTACCATGCCCGTAAAAAGAGCCGTAAGGAGTATTACCCCAAGAGTGCCGATGCCTATGATCTCCATCTGCTGAAAAAACTCTTTTACTCTGTATGGAGGCCTGAAAAATAGCGGAACCAAAGAGAGCTGAAACTCGATAAAGCGGCCGAAACCGCTCATCATTTCGTATAGATGTACAAACGGCCTGCCGATCCATCCAAAGAAGGTCTCAATCCACATCATTCCAGCTCTTTTTTAACTGCATTTTATCGAAAAAAGGGGATATTCCCGCTGAATGAAGCGATTTCTCTTTGGTATAATAGCGGCTAAACCTACTAACTCCATAGGCCGATATAAGATAAAAGCTTCCGTATAAGATGCCCCAAAGGCACTTTCGCGACGGGACAAACTATCTGTAGGAGAAGAGATGGCTGAAGAAGAGAAAGAAGAGAGCCAGGAGAACGGCACCGAGAAAGAGAGTAAAAAAGGGGGCGGAAGCAACATTGTCCTCATTATCGTAATCGTTCTTCTTGTGCTGGTACTGGCCATCGGCGGTATCGTCGCATACCTCATGCTCTCCGGGGATGACGGCGGCGACGGCGCGCAGGTGACACAGGAGAAAGTGGAAAAGAAGAGACATCGCAGCAGAAGCGATGATATGACCGTAGGCCCTATGTATCCGCTCGACAAGTTTACGGTCAACCTTATGAGCGAAAACGGACGCCGCTACCTTGTGGTAAAGATGAATTTAGAACAAGATAGTGAAGAGCTGACCCCGGAACTAGACAAAAAAACGGCGCTGATAAGGGATATCATCATATCCATCCTCTCGTCCAAAACGGTTGAAGAGATAACTACGGCAAAAGGAAAAGCGAAATTGAAAGATGAGATAATCGCGCAGATAAACAGACATCTCGAAGATGGAGAGATTCGCCATATCTATTTTACGGAATTTGTCATTCAATGATCGGAGTGGACATAGTAGTTGTCGACAGGATCGAAAAATCTATTCAAAAGCATGGAAAGAGGTTTCTGCTCAGGTATCTGAGCGAAGAGGAGGCTTCGCTTGTGAAGTCGCCACAGACCGCGGCCGGATTCTGGGCCGCCAAAGAGGCGGTCTCAAAGGCGCTCGGCACAGGCATAGGCGAAGAGGTCTCTTTCAGAGACATCATTCTCTCCAAGAGCGCAAAGGGCTCCCCCTCTTTCAGCCTCTCGAAAAGGGTAGCAGAGAAGTTCGGCGTAAAGTCGACCTCTCTATCCATCGCTCACGACGGAGGCTTCGCCATAGCGGTGGCGGCGATAGAGTCATCCCCCTCCCACGAAGTGTAGCAGCTCTATTTTGTCCCCCTCCTTCGGAGAGAATCTCTGCCACTCCCGCTTCTTTACCACTTCCATATTGACGGCGGCGGCCATTACCTTCTCCTCAATTCCGAGTTTTTGTATTATATCCTGAAGGCTAAGCCCGTTTTCGAACTCTTTTGTTTCGCCGTTTACCGTAATTTTCATCTCTCGTTCCCCCTCTTTTTCAGTTCGTCTCCATACTTTCCGCACTCTCCGCGCGTAAAGGGCTTGAGGTGTTCGGCCATCGCGAAGTTTCCCCGCAGATAGGCCAGTTCACAAGCATTAACACCGTTTTGACTAAGATGTTCCGTATCGGCACCGTTTCTGAGCAGAAAGTCGACTATCACGAAATCGTTGCTGTATGCAGCCTGCTGCAGAGGCGTAATGCCTGCTCCGTTTTGCAAATTTACATCCGCATCGTGCATTACCAGAGACCGGACTATCTTGATTCTGTGCTGCGCAACGGCATAGTGCAGGGGCGTATAGCCGTTCCTGTCCTGTATATCGACATCTGCGCCGTGCTCGAGCAGATAGTTCACCATCTTTAGGTTTCTTACCTTCACGGCTATATGCAGGGGTGAAATACCGGCTTTGGACTGTACGTCTATGTCGCACCCCTTTTTGGCAACAAGACTCTTCATCTTCTGCATATCTCCGGAGTAGGCGGCTTCGTGCAGCGGCTTCCATCCGTTCGATGAGTCGGCCAGAAGGTATACCGAAAAAAATAGTGCAATGATAAAAGTTATTCTCTTCATGCCTCTATTTTATCCGATATTCTTATGGAATTCAACAAGTTTGAAACGCTCTCCCATAATCGTAGGGTCGATTAAGGTTTTAATTTTGTTGACCTCTCTAAGATAGAGCTTTTGGTTGCCAAGTTCGGCCAGCTTCTGCAAAAGATATGGCAGGCCGTACTCCGTGAGTGCGCGAAGCTGCGTCTTGTAGGCGTGATGTGCAAACCCGGCCTCTTTGAAAGCGTCTATGAGGTGAGAGAAGTTGACATCGTATGTTATGTCGCTCTTTCCAAACAGCGACCTTAGGTCAATCCCCTCTTCAAAGAGCGGATAGACTTCGTGCCCTCTATATATGCGTATCGAAAAGTCGTTTCTAACATCCAGGTCTCCGTAATCGAAGGTTACGAAAACCGCTTTTTCCGCCGCTTCGTAAAGCGATGCGGCGAACGCTTCGTACCCTCGTGCCACCTCCCCTTTCGTCTGGCCGTACCTTTCTGCTATATGAAGTACCTGCTCATCCTGCGCATCGAAGCGTACGCTATGTTTTGACTCCTGCATATCCACGACCGCCGTTTTGCCGTTGTATACAAGGTCGCACGCAAACGAGTCGAAGATCTCGTTGGCAACGAAAAAGGCCTCTTTTCTACCCACCTGACGAGGATCGGCATAGTGAACGAGCTCTATCTCCCCGCCGAAACGCTCTTTGAAATACTCCTTTTGAACACGCTGAAGCTGTGGCTGCCTCTCGATTATCGCGAAGCTCATGGTCTCCAGAAGTTCTGGCGCCTCCTGCGCGATCCACTCTATCATGTCACCCAGCAGATACCCCCGGTGCGCGCCTATCTCCACAACCGAACAAGAAGGAGAGAGCATCTCTTCTTTTATTAGAGATATAAGGTAGTGCGCTATTGTAGCCCCGAAAAAGCGGCTGGTACTTACCGCCGTATAGAAATCCCCCTCTTTGCCGATAGCTTTGAAAGCGGCGTAGTAACCCTCGGGGCCGTAGAGCCACTCGTTCATATATTCGCTAAACGGAACCGTCATAGATCTTCTCGTAAAGATCGAGCAGAACCAGCTGCCTCTCGATCTCGTAGATTTTTCTGTCAAGTATTCGGATGGACTTTGAATTTTCCATTGTCTGCAGGTCGAAAGCGGTCATCTCTCCCGCTTCGACCTTCTGTTTCGTGCTCTCGACGAGACTTGCATATAGAGCTTCATCCTCTTTGGCGAGCTCGACCTTTTTGTCTATCACTTCAAGGCGCTCCAGTACCGAGTTGTAGAGGTTTTCTGCTTCGATCTTCTTGTCGTTGAGCTCCACTTTAGCACGCAGATAGTCGGCCCGGGTAGACTCTACGGTATGGTACGAGGTTATATCTATAGGCATCGATAGTCTGAAACCGTATACATAGTACGACTTGGTGGCGTTGGGGTAGCTGCTCAGGTAGATGGAGCCGTTTTTGTACGGTTTTATCCACGAGCCCTGCAAAGAGAGCGTAGGCATGTATCTCGTCCATGTCATAATATTGAAATAATCCTTCTGCGCTATCTGTTCCTCCGAGAGTACAAGGTCTATGTTCTCTTTTAGAAACTTCTCCCTGCGTATCAACGAGAAGTGCGGAAGTTTTGCCTTTTCAGGATCTATGCCGCTTAGATCCGCGAAACTTCTACGCAGCTGCGCAAGGCTCTCTTCGAGCGAAAAGAGTGCCATCGTATCGCGGTTCTTCTGCAAGATGGCCTGGTCGAGGAAACTGCTGTCGAGATCGCCGCTTAGATACTGCTCCTTTTTTCTCTGGATATCTATTCTGTCGTTCTCTATCAGCAACTTCTGCTTCTTTATCTGCAGCAGGCTCTTTCTAATGTTGAACAATGATGCGACCGCCTGCTTTATCATGGCCCTCCGCTGCGCCTCTATTCCGATGTCGCCCACTTTTCGAGAGGCTTTCGCATACTTTACGGCATACCAGATGCCGCCGCTTTTAAAGATGGGCTGATCGACCCTTACTGAGAGAGAACGGTTTATCTGGGTGCGGTCGAACTGATTTGAGTTGGAGTAGTCGTAACTTATCGTTACAGGGTTTATCCAGCTGAACTCGAGCTGACCGCTGTCGGCACTGTTCTTCTCGTGCTGAAGCTCGAACGACTTCTGTTTCAGCGCAGAGAGCAGCGACTCCGGCCCGCCGCCTGCATGAAGTGCCGCGGCCGCGAGGAGGCTACAGGCGAGAAAGCGCACGTTCAAAACGTTCGAAACCAAGTTCCATCTCCTCTTTCGTCAATGTGAGCGGCGGCAGAAAGCGGACCGTGTTTTTTCCGGCTTTAAGCACTACGACACCCTCTTCGAAGGCCGCATTTATCACTTCGGAAGCGTCACGCCCCTCTTTTACCCGAAGCCCTCTCATGAAGCCTATGCCCACCTCTTTTTCAAACAGTTTTTTGTGGCGCGAGCAGAGATCTTTGAGCCGCTCTTCAAAAAGAAGCAGCATATGGTCTAGCCCGCCGCTCTCTTTATACTCTTCCAGAATATCGAGCACCTCCAGCGCGGCTCTTGTGGAGAGCAGATTTCCGCCGAACGTGCTGCCATGCTCTCCGGTTTTGAGTATATCTTTGTGGGTCGTCATGACGGCGCCTATCGGTACACCGCCACCCAACCCTTTGGCCAGCGTTATTATGTCCGGTTCTATTTCGTAGAGGTTGCTCGCCAGCACTTCGCCGGTTCGGTAGATGCCTGTCTGCACCTCGTCGACTATGAGCAGCACATCGCGTCTTTTGAGCTCCCGGGCCAGCTTCTGCACCTCATCTTTATCCATAGGCTGAACGCCCCCCTCTCCCTGTACCAGCTCGATCATCACGGCAACCGTGTGGTCATCTATCAGCTCGTAGACGTGCGGTATATCCCTGGCATAGACGAAACCGTCGGGAAAAGGGCCGAAGTAGTTGTGCATAGACTCCTGCCCGGTGGCCTTGAGAGCGGTGATGGTACGCCCGTGGAAAGAGTGTTCGAGGGTGATTATCTTGTAGCGTTTCACCTCCCCTTCCACTTCGCCGTACTTTCTGGCCATCTTTATCGCGCCCTCGTTGGCCTCCGCACCGCTGTTGGCGAAAAAGGTTCTCACATCGTAGCCGCTCAGTTCGGCAAGACGCTTGGCAAGAAGGGCCTGCGGCTCTATCAGGTATAGGTTCGAGACGTGTATCAGCTTTTCGGCCTGCTCGCATATCGCCTTCGCCAACCTCGGATTCGCGTGTCCCACACTGCATACCGCTATGCCGCTGCCGAAATCCACATAATCTTTTCCGCTATCGTCGTAAAGTATCGAATTTTTCCCCTTTACGAAATTTACATAGTTCCTGGCGTAGGTCTGCAGCACATAGCTCTTGTCGATATCCTGAAGTCTCATCTATATCCTTTCAACTTTTACTTTGACCTCCTGATAGCAGGCACTCTTGCCCATCAGGCTCTTCATCGGCGGTGTCAGGTAGTTTACGCCGGGGGTTCCCGCATATATCAGCACGCAGTCGTCACGTACATCCTCGCTTACCTTTGCCGGCAGCTTAACCTCTCCATGTTCGGAATATATGCGCACACTCTCACCATCCGCAAAACCGAGCGACGGATGAAGCATTACGAAGTTTTCGCGCCGAAACTGGCTGTTCAGGGAGTGCGGACTTTTGGGTGTCAGCAGCCAGAGACCCTCCTCCTCATCGTCGAAGTCATCCTCGAACTCCTCCAGAAACTCGTAGTTGCCGCTGTCGGTATCGAACTCTTCGGCGTAAGGGAACTCTGCGTACGCCGGAGATTTGAGAAACTCCCCTTCGCTTATACACTGATCCAGCATATACTGAATATAGTAGCGCTCCTCTTTTAGCCCTTCGAGACCGAGTGTTTCGAAGAGGTATTTCGTAAACTCATATTCGCTTATACCGAACTCCGCTTCTTTTATTTTGGGCATCGGCTGCACATAGGGGTGACCGTAGCTTAGACGGATATCCTCTTTCTCCAGGAAATCTTTTGCCGGTATCACGATTTTAGCTTTTTCACTCGTTTCGTTTTCGTAGAGGCCGAAGTAGATAAGGTTTTTGACCTTGCTCATCTCCTCCTCCACTTTTGCAAGGCCCGGCATCTGCGCAAGCGGGTTGGCACCCTGCACAAGCACCGTTTTGAAGCGTCCGAAAGGAGCTACCGGCTTGGCACACCTCTTTTTGGAGAAGTTGAAGGGTATGCGAAAGCCGGCCAGTGAATCGGAAAGAAAGCTCACACCGCAGCCGGGCTTTCCGAAAAATCCCAGCACCGCGGCGAGTCCGTCTATCGCCTGCAGAATCTGGTCTCCTATAGAATACTTCTGCACTCCTGTACCCACCAGAAAAACGGTCTTCTTGTTCTGCATCTGATAGAGTAGATCGCCCAGATCGTCGAGCTCTATGTCGCATTTGGCGAGCGATATCTTTATCCTGAACGTCCTTAGAAAGTCGTAGTACCACTCCGGATCTTCGCACCTCTCGTCCATGAAGGCTTTGTCTTCCATATCCTCCATGAACATGAAACGGGCAAGGAGAACAGCCAGGTAGAAATCGCTTCTGGGGCGTATCTGAAGAAACAGATCGGCCTCTTTCGCGATTTTGGTCTTTACAGGGTCTATGACTATGAGGGTCTTCTCCTTGAGCAGCCTCGCCATATGCGGATTGGTGACTGTTACGTTGCGCCCCCAGACCACAACGGCATCCGCCTGCTCTATCGCTTCCGGAGGAAGGGCCAATGAGGTGCCGCGCCCCGCCTCCACGCCGGCCTGACCGGAACCGTCGCACAAAGAGCCCTCTGTTGTCCAACCTCCGCAAGCGGCCGTAAAATGTTCGGTGACGGCCTGCATGAAGCCTACGTTTCCGCTTCCCCTGTAGAGCAGAAAATCCTCGCCGGCACTCTTTATCGCTTCTGCCGCCGCTTCGAGCGCCTCCTCCATGTTGACCTCTCTGCCGTCGATTCTGGGCTTTTTGATCCGCACCGCCTCCTTGTAGTGTCTGTTAAGATGCACGCAGAGCGCTCCGCGTGTAAAGGGGTGGCTCTCGAGCCCCGTCATCTTGAGGCTGTTCGGATCGACTACGACCGCACATGCGTCGTAACAGTCTAGCGGGCACGCCGTTACTTTCATTTTATCTCCACCTTTATGAGTTTAGAGAAGAGTCCTTCGGGTCTCTCGACCACGATTTCGGCCCTGTAAGAGGATATATGGACGGTATCCGCCACTTTCAGCACCTTGGAAAACTTCAGGTTTGTAGGCTTGCCGTCGAGATAGATCTTTTTGGTATCGAGGTTCTCTACCTCATCGGCATCCAGATAGAGTGTGAGTCTGCCTCTTTTCGTATCCATCGCCGTAAGCAGAAGAACCCCCGGATTAACATAGTCGTCGGCACGAACGGCCACTTTGTATATGTAAAGCCCTTCTGCTCCTACAGATTTCTTTTCGATACGGTCATCGAGCTGGGCTATCTGGTACTCGGTCTCGGCGATCTGCCTCTTTAGCGTCGCCCTCTTCTCCTTCAGGCTCAAAAGCTGGTTTTTGGACGCCGACATGGCGGCGAAGACACGATCTTTCTCCGTTTTGGACTTTGTCTTTAGACCCCTAATGCGCTCATAATAGTCCCTGTCGCGCTCATAGACCCTCTTTTGGTTATCTATCATATCTTCCGTAAGCGTGAGCGTCTCTTTAAGGGCGTCGAGCGCTACCCGAAGTGCTCTTCTTTGCTCCCTGTCGACGACATCGTCTATCTTCACTACCGGCTCGGATCCTCCCACCTGCCCCTCTTTGGAGTCGTCGGCGAAAAGAACCTTGCCGCTAACGGCGGATTTGATAGCGTATGTCTCTACAGGCTCGAGTTTCGCATAGTGTATCTGGGCAAAGGCCAAAATCGGCATAAACAGCATACCCGAAAAGAAGCTTCTCATCTCTCTCCCACTTGCTTTGAAATAGGGCTATTGTACAATTACTCACTTGAGATTGCGCTTTGAACCGCCGCCATATTTTCGGCCAAAGAGAAGAGCGATAAAATAACAAAAAAGGAGAGTCTGCATGAAGCGTATCTTTATTGCACTGGGACTGATCATTGCCGTAGGAGCCGCGACACTGCGTGCCGAATCGAAAGAGGTTCTGAATATCGAGATCAAAGAGACCGTAAAAGAGTTCGACAAGGAAGCGAAGGGCGGTAGCGAGTTTTTACGTAGGGCAAAAGGCTACCTGGTCTTTCCCAATGTATACAAGGCCGGATTCGGAATAGGTGGAGAGTACGGCGAAGGAGCGCTCCTGATAAATGGGCGTGTAGTAGACTACTACTCCACAGCGGCGGCATCCATCGGTTTTCAGCTCGGTGTGCAGAAGAAGTCTGTAATAGTCGTATTCCTGACGCAAAAAGCTCTTGACGACTTTAGAAAAAGCGACGGCTGGAAAGTCGGAGTGGACGGCTCTGTGGCTATAGCGAAATGGGGAGTGGGCGAAGATCTGAACACAATAGACTTCAAAGATCCGGTAATAGGTTTTGTGTTCGGGAATAGAGGCCTTATGTATAACCTGACGCTTGAAGGGGCGAAATTTACGAAACTAAAAAAGTAGTAGAGTTCGGTAGATCCGAAACGCAGAGATTGCGTTTCGGACAGATGAAAGGAGATAGAGGGTTCTACTTCAGAATGATCCTGGCATTGACAGGCTGGACGGGACGGTTGTTGTCGTGATGCATAACCTCCGCAAACTTCTTCACCTGCGCTTTGCTGATTGTGACAGGCTGCTTCATTACAAACCATCTTACACCTTCTGAACATGGAGGTGTGGTAAGAGAGCCGTTGAATCTGAAGTAATCTTTGTCGGCCGGAAGCAGATTTTTTACCTCTTCGGCTGAAAGCGTTATCTTCTCTACACCGTTTGCATGCTCCGGCATTCTCTCCCATACGCTTTTAAGGACCCGGTTCTCTTTGCCGTACTCGAACATTACCCCGATAACCGCAAGGTTTCCGTTTTCATCGGCATGTACGAAGTGCGCTTCAAGCGGGAAATGGCGTCCGTCTATAGTGTTTTCACTCGGAGTATGGAAGTGGAACTGCTTGAGTTCGAACTTGATTCCGTCGACAGTTATGCTGCTGCCGGGTACGATATTGACCTGAACAGTGTGACCGTTGTTTAGCTCCTCTTTTGAAGCGGATTTGTAATCTATCGCAATCGCAGGCAGATCTGTCTCGAAAGCGGAAGATGTTTTGATATCGATCGGAGACTGGTTCTTTCCTAACTTACACATGATATATTTGTCAGAGAGATCTCCCCAGTGCTCCGGGCCCTCGTGACCGCTGTAACCCCAGTGAACTCCGTGGCCTCCCGCCATCAATACGGAAGCAGTAGCCGCACCCAAAAACAATGAAGTTATCTTTTTCATCGTTACCC
>JALSXE010000315.1:0-10859 GCA_027072755.1 Campylobacterales bacterium
ACCGCTTGTATCGGTACGGTACCCACCCCTTCAGGTACTCTTTGGCGCTCTTTCTCTTTTTCGGCGCGGTTGCGCCGGCTGTAGCTTGCATCAGTTCTCTCCTTTATTGTTTACTGGCTTTACGCAAAATACGTAAAATCATCTCGAAATCTGAGATTTCGAAGCTTCAGGGGGTTGTAGGGCCGCTCACCACCTGCCAAATTGCGGGCTTGGCCCGGAATTTGCGTAACATCAGTTGTCCATTTTTTTCTCTTCACGCTCGAACGGGCAGATAAGAAGTCCGTTTTCCGTTCCGCTCTCTCCGCCCATAGGTCTCCCGACCTGCAGAAACCTGTTCTGCGCAAGCGACTTCAGGTCGCGTGACTCGATATAGTCTTTAAGAGAGCTTCTGCTCACCCCGAGCTCCCTTGCGATAGAGCTGACACTCCTGCCCTCTTTCAACCCTTTGAGGATGTCGGGCTGCATCGCGTCGAACTTCGAGTGAGATTTGCTCCCCTTGGGCCTGCCGACTCCGCCCCTGCTCTTTTGGCCGCTCTCGCGCACTTCGTTGATCAGCGGCACCACATGCTCCAAAGGGGTATCTTTCGTTACCAGCACTCCTTTGTCGGCTATATAAAGGGCGATTTTCCTGCTTATCGTGCATCCCATGATCTTCACCAGCTCTTCGACGCGGCTGCTCAGTGTCCATATCTCGTCGACGACAAGGTTGTCCCCTTCGCCGAGGGAGTGGATGAACTCTTCGAACTGCCTCCTCTCCTCGATGGGCCTGTTCCTGCCGGAGTACTCGACCACCTCCTTGTCGATCTCCATACCCTGTCCGAGAGCGAAACTCACTATGGATCGCTGCTGAGAAAGCAGACTCTTGCACCCGGGAACCTGCCGCAAGTAAGCGTAAGTCAATAAGCCTCCTCAATATTTTTCATAATTCTACACTATAATGACGATAAAAGTCAATTATATAAATATAAAATCGCCATATTAGTTGAATATTTCGTCACTTTGGCCCCGCCATGCGCTATTATGTTAAAATATAGAGATATTAGAGACCAAGGAGTCTGAGTGAACCTTACACACCTGGATGAAAACGATCGCCCGAAGATGGTCGATGTAGGCGAAAAGAGCCCTACGAAACGGGTTGCGACGGCAAGCGGAACGATAAGCATGAGCCGCGAAGCCTACGACGCGGTCATTCAAAACAGGGCAAAAAAGGGCCCCGTGCTTCAGACGGCTGTAATAGCCGCCATCATGGGGACCAAAAAGACACCCGAACTGATCCCGATGTGCCACCCGCTTCTGCTCAGCGGGATAGATTGCGATATAGAGGAGCTTCCGGACCTGCCCGGTTTCAGGTTGAAAGTGACGGCAAAACTGAGCGGAAAAACAGGGGTGGAGATGGAGGCCCTTACCGGTGTCAGCATCGGCCTTTTGACGATTTACGACATGCTCAAGGCGATCGACAAGGGGATGGAGATTCGCGATATAAGGCTGGAATCGAAAGAAGGAGGAAAGAGTGGTTCTTATAAACGAGAGTGACAAGAAGGTCGAAATCGCATATCCGTGCGAATGGAGATACAGGGTGATCGGCGAAAATAAAGATGAGATAGAGGAGATCGTCAAATCGGTCATGGGCGAACGGCCCCACACCCTCAAATTCTCCAAAAGCTCGGGAAAAGGCAACTACCACAGTTATGAGCTCTGCACACTGGTTCACAACGAAGATGACCGCACCGAAATATTTCGGCAGCTCAAACAGAACGACCGTCTGAAGATGGTACTTTAAGGAGATTTATGGACCTGGAACTTAAAAGCTACTACGAGAGAGCTCTTCAAAAGGGGCTTGGCGGAAACGAAGCGCTCAAGGATGCGATCGAAAAGAGTATAGAGGCGGCGGTGCACCGCTACGGCGCCGCCTCCGCCAGAAATTTGAGCGAATCCCTTTGTGAGTCTCTGGAGAGAGAGCTCTCACAGATCGCGGATGTCGACGAAGAGGTTTTGCAGTACGCTTTCGAGCGCCTCATAGAGAGTGTGCAGAAGCCGAAAGAGAAGGAGATAGAGCGGCTCATCGTAGAGATAGACCGGCTCCAGCGCCACCTCAACACCGAAGAGGAGGAGCTCAAAAGGAGCCTGCGTGAACTTTTCGTAGGCATAGAAGCCGCCGCAGAGAAGATAGAGCCGCAGAGAAGAGGTGTATGGAAAGAGGCCCTCGAAAATACGGAGCTTGGACATGTCGAAGGGCTCGGAATACTTACCGAAACAACCGAAGCGGCCCTGGTAGCCGCACTCGAAGAGGCCGAAGATATAGAGACCTCCGTCAGGGAGGTGATAAGACAGATTACACACAAAGCGCTAAGCGAAGGAGTTTTAAGCGGCGCAAGAATACGCGCCATACTTACGACGATTCTGATGAAGGCCTCGGAACTTGCCGAAGCGACGCCCAATCTCGCAAAAGAGATAATCCACGGTGCCGTTTACGGAATCAACGACGCCCTCATCTCCACGGTAAAGCAGCTTAAAAACCAGCTAAACTTCGCCCCAGACGAGCAGGAGGCGGGGCATCAAAACTGGAATGAACTTATGCGTATGCTTTCGCGCAGCGACGAGCTCTACAGAGAGATCATCGACGATGTCGCATCCAAAAACTCCTCTTTCGTAAGAGACATTCTGTTAGGATGTGCAGATGTGATAGGCGATCAGTTCGCCGAGCTAAAAAGAATCAGCAACGAAACTATAGAGGTTGCGAAAAAGAAGATTACCGCACTTGCAAAAGAGGCGGCCATAAAAGGTGCGGAGATCAAAGAACAGTTGACGAGCGAAGCCAGAAAACTTGGGCAAAAAGCATGGAAAAAGGCTTTGGAAGTGGCAGACACATACAAGAATATAGGATCGTCGAAAAAGTAAACCGTGCCCCATCGGCTGTCCCTGTGCGGCTGCCCGCCTCCGGGAAAGCCGATGCTCTCTATTTAATTTTGCCTATAGTATACGGGCTGAAATCGCTGATGTTTCCGTTATAGCTTACCGACCTGGCTCTATAGTAGTACTCTACGCCTCTTGCAATTTTGTTGTCGAGCACCGAAACATAGGGTCTCACCGTTTGAAGAAGCTCGCAAGTGTCGACATTATCGCTGTCGCATCGATATACAACGTAATACTGAGCTCCATGCTCCCCTGGCGGTACAGGAAGTATCGACAATTCAGGCTCCACATCATTGATCACCGTTACGGAAACGTTTGGTATCGACGGGTCAGTCAGCCCGGCGTAACCGGCATTAGACCACCGGCTGAACTCCCCCCATGAGTCCCCTTTTCTTGCTCGCACATAATACCAGTACTTGACTCCCGGCTCGGCACCGCTGTCAAACGCTTCGGTATAGACATTGCCATCGGCATCGTATGCCGACTGATAGGTTATAAGCCTGCACTCTTGATTTGACTCGATTTCGTCGGTTCGCAGACCGTAGCTCCTGCATCCGTACAACTCATAGTGTGTTGCATTTTCGACATAAGGCCATGCGACTTTCACACCGTCACCATACTCCCCCATCGTCGCAGACGGCGGCGCAGCGATCGGCTCATCCGAATCAAGGAAGCCTTCACCATATTCACTGAACTCTCCAGACTCTGTGCCGACACCCTGAACTTTCAGCCTATAGTAATATACTCTACCGGGTAGCAGACCGTTCTCTTTTTTATCTTCATAGATGTTCCCAGTCGTTCTGCTTATTAGCTCGCATGTTGAAGTATCTTCACTTCGGCACCTGTAGAGCTCATAGTTTGCCCCCTCCTGCACAGCCTCTATTACGCTCCACGAAACTACGATTTTATCGAGATATATTCCTTTGGAAGCATTGGGTCTTGCCGGTACCGGCAAGGAAGCGTTGTCGGAGAGCCATCCGACGGCATACCCGCTTAACGGACCTTTTGTGCTTCCATCAGTCGCTTCTACCCTGTAATAGTATTTAGACTTGGCAAGCACACTCCTATCCTCATAGCTCGTCGAAGCTAAAGAGGCGATTTCGGTGCAGTTCCCCTCGCTTGCATTTATACATCGAAAAAGGGTATATGCCATTGCTTCGTTTGCCGCACTCCACGATATAACTATTTTATCCGGAAAGGTTCCGTTTGAAGCCTCTATACTTTCAATATTCAGCTCTGGGCCGGATGACCCGCTTGAGGTACCACCGTCCGGACTATCGTTAAGAGCGAAGGTAGAGTCGCTGATATCCCAGTCGCCGTTACTGGATACAATAAGTACCATATATGCATTTCCGGAACCGCTCATGACAGAAGGGTCGAGTCCGATGTTTCCGCTATTCAGAGCACCTTGGATAAACTTATACCAATGCGCAGATGCTATTGACTTACGTAAGGCGGCCTCGTCCGATCTCCCGATCGCATCGAGAATCGCTGCAGGATTGTCATGAAGAACGTAGCATGTCACCGTTTCACCCTCTATTTCGCCGCTATCCCAAACAATCGAACGATTTTCTCCCGACCTCCAATTTTCACCTCCGTTCGGAGAGAGAAGGGTACTCGGCTTGTATGCTCCACTTATGGTAATCCCCGCTCCGCTCTCAGGCTCTCCGCCGCTCCTGTCCTGATAATCTTCGGCATGCACTTCAATCTGTTTCCAGCTTCCGGCCGGCAAGCCGTCTCCTACATATCTGTAAAGATCCTCACCGCTTTCCCAGTGATGATTCTCCGGATCGATCGTATTTTTATATACGGCCACTTGGTATGTCATGGATGAATCGTCAAATTTTGCACGCATCGCATTTTCAGCGATATCGATATAGCATTCGGAACCGAAATTTCCACTTGAGTCGATTGCACAGTTGATACCCCACCACTGACCTTCAACCTGGAAATCTTTCGGTGTTACGCGTATCCATGCATCAGACGGAACGGGAGCCCTGTTGCCGTCGGCATCGTAAAAGTCCACATGCCCGGAAATCAAGCCGGAAACGAGTGTACCCCCGACATCTTCTTCTCCGCACTCTTCGGCAGGTGCGGCAAGCGCCTTGGATTTCGAAGTATATATTGTAGAGGTCTCTCCATACGGGTCGGAAAAGGTTATGGAGTCTTCATCGCGGCTTTTTAAAACAATGCGCCACTCTCCGTAATCGTCGCTTATGATTAGAGTGAGGCCATCTATACGATACTCCGATTTTTCAACAGTTCCGTCACCATGCTCAACGGCAAGATTACCGTCTGCTCCAAATGTAATGGTATTGATCAGATCGGCGCCCCCCTCTTTGCAATGGTAGTAAAATATCTTTCCGACAATCAACTCTCTGAGATCGGTTCTTAGGTTGCCATACTCTATCTTTGCATCTTCAAGATTTCGATACAGTTTCTTCGAGCCGTTTATATTGTAAATAACATCGCCGGCAACATCGATATCTTCTACGACAATATAATCATCTCTCACTTCCGTTATCCTAAAATAAGCCGTATCGTTTGAGTCGGGAGACACTATTACAATATTTCCATCGACTCTCAGTTTTTTTGTAAAACTGTAGTTTGCCCCTTCGAGGTCTTCTGTATCCAATCTCGTTACATCCGCATTGAATCTGTACCGCACCAAAACGGTGGATACGGGATCGCTTCTTTTTTCGACCCCGTAAAATATTTCGGAACCGAGCGCATCTATAACCTCTTTGCTCGTCTGTGGAGCGTTCACCCCTTTGACGACCATAGTTCCGGCTATTATATTGCTCTTATTTCCGTTTACATCGATAACCTGAATTTTCCACGCATAACTTCCTGTCGTGTTGTACTCATGGCTCAAAGAGAGCTCAAACTTCTCACTCTTTTCATCCACTGAACCCGACGACGCCGTACCGTCTCCCCATACTGCGGCAAAACCATTGATATCACCATCTTTTGCCGATACCTCGATCTTAAGCTCAAACGGCTCATCGACATATATAGAGGACGGTGCCGAAAGAAGCGTAATCGAAGGACCTGCATTCGGCAACTGTCCAGGGCTGTAAATTGCATCGGCCGCGGGCCCTTTTACGCATCCATACTCATTGCACGCCTCCACTGTATAATAATAGTGTGCACCCGATTGCAATCCGCCATCGGTAAAGCTCAAACCGGACCCTATGTAGACCTTATCTCCGAGTGTACCTGGCAACATCGAACGGTAGAGATTATAGTGGACCCCCTTTCCGGAAGCCGCACTCCAGGAGATTTTGAAGCCGCCTTCGGCATCTGTTATTGTCATCGTACCGTCATCGTACCTGATTGCATCTTCGATGTTTTGCACGACATTGACATAGAGTTGTTCCTGACCGCCGACACCTTCTCCCCCTTTTGTCACAGCCACATAAAAACGCTTCATACCCGTCGATCGAGGTGTACACGTAACCGAGGCTTTTTCGGAAGTTACGATGACAGTATCGCACTCCGCACCGGCAAGGGACATGGAGAGAGTGTCGGGTAGATTTTTCCCTTGCACTGTAAAGACGGTTCTCATGTTGAGCTGTGCGATTTTAGGCTTCACATCATATACGGCTGGAGGCTCGTACCCTTTGAGTTTAATGCCGCCCCAAACATCTTTCTGCATTACCACACCGTCGGCGTTTTTTGCCTCTACTCTCCAAAAAAGAGTATCGGTCGGCCACCCCCCAATAGAGTACTCGAAGCTCTTCTGCCCGGCAGGCTGAACCTCATCATAACCGGACCCGATATCAACAAAGAAGGTCGAGTTTTTGGGAAAATACGGCTTGGAAGAGAGGGCGACTCGTAGGTTTTTCACCCGGTTGTAGTACTGTTTTACCGTCAAGCCTCCGGTGACGACCCCGTTTTCGTAGTGCAGCTTCACATTATCTATCAGTGGAGGGTAGGGGTCTTTTCTGCGTTCAGTCCGAATGTGGTAATTTATTCTGGCGGGCTTTCTGCCAATATTCCAATACAATCTGGCCGTTTCGCCACTATCATCGGTATAATATGCATCCCATTGACAGTAGCTCACATCGCCACTTTCGACACCCTCGGTAGATATATCGAGAGATACTTTTTTAATCTCATCGGGACGGATATCTCCCAAGACAAAATCATCCATTCCATGGACAAGGCGAGTATCACAGACGCTTCTATTTAGTCGGAATGTCACACTCTTCAATGTTCTGCCCGAACTGTTTTGAATACCCCAACTCTGCACAAAAGACTCATCTGGCTTCACAACAGCCGGCACTCCCAATTCACTATATGGCGTTTTGTATCTTTTTATATAACCGAGAGTCGCCATCTCTTCTGGCGTCGCATTTTGGGATACACTGATTTCGATACCGTCAACACGATCTCCAGAGCTATCTTGTACGGAAAAAGGGATATTGTCGGAAACAAGAGATCTGACAGCACCTTTCGCCTCTATCGTAACGCGATTTCCGACTATTTTGACATCAAAATTATCACTCATTTGCTGTAGTCTTATCGTATACGGGGGTGTTCCTCCCCTGACATCAAAGTCAATCGTCGCAGGAGAAGCCACATCCACATTTACATTACTTGGCTCGGCTACAACGGCAAGAGAAAGGCTCTCCTGTGCCGTAACCGGATCGAGTGCTACACTCTTTTCGGATATTAAAATCCCTTTGGAGTCGAATACCCTTAAAGAGGCGATAAAATTTCTCTTTTCGCACTCTTTCGGCACGGCAAAATCGTACCGGCTCTCCATTGTCACAGAACTTGCGCCGCATCCGATTCCGCCATCTACACTCCAGTGATATTCAACCTCCTCTTCCTCCCTATCAGCACCGACAACCAGCGACGCATTTAGTTTGTAGCTTCTTTTTTGATCATCGAATGAATATTCAATATTCAAGGAGGGTTCTAAACCGGCAATAGGCTCAACATGCGAAAATATATATTGATAGACAGAGTGGGTATTAACTTCGAACTCTTTATTGAAGTCGGTATTCATAAATTTAAACCTTACCTTCCCGGAAATAAAAAGAGGCTCTTCGTTGCTGGAGTTCTCTGAAAATGAGTAATCGGTCAACTTGCCGCAAACTTTCCGACTTCCCATGAATGCAGAAGGGTACTCATAGAGTTCGAAAGATGAAGTTTCGGTTGGACCTCCTATGCTCAAGTAGGCCGAAACGGACTCGATAGCCCTACTCGTATAGATATAGAAGCAGCTTTCCAGATCCGCTTTTCCGGTATCTTTATCAAAGTTTACCGACAAATCCGGAAACGACAGAACAACATCTTTTGTGATTCGGAGGTCTACCAGGCTCTCTTTTACCTTCCCGTCATCCCCTCTATATTTTTTGAGTTTATCCATATATATTTTTCTAACGATATAGTACCTTTCGGATAAGGTGTCAATCGTCTGTTTAACAACTTCAATATCATAATCAGGCCCTACAATGCCGGAAACGAATTCTAAAACTTCGTTGCTATCGATGATCTTGTCGATAAGATATTTCAGCTCTTTGTCCGACGAGCCGGAAAGAACAGTATCTTGAAAACCCTCGCAATCCGTTTTTGATCCTCCATAATACTCCGCTAAATCACAGCGCTCATTATATGGGTTGAAATTGAGATATTGAGCGGCAAAGAATATCTCCATGCCCAGAGCTTTGGAGTTTGCATTTTTCACATCCTTGGCGAGCCTATATATCTTCAGCGACTCTCCCGCAACCTTCACGGATTGCCCAAGCACTGCATTGACCGATGCTTTTATACAATCTTCTGAAACGAGTTTTTCCGAACACTCAATAGCGGTATTTGCAACATCCTTCAAAACTCCCGTCAAATTCTTCAAGCTTGCGGTCCAGACGGGATACTTATCCGAGAGTGTCGACTCAATCAATGAGTTGATTCCATACTCCGCCACATTCAGCGCACAATCTTTCATGCTGTCGTCTGTAGCATATTTTCCCACACAATCAAACAGGACTGTCCCCGCCATTTTTGCCGCCGGACCGTACTCTTCACCTGCAAAATTGTCTACCATAAAATTATAGTTGTTTGAAGTTTTTGCAAGATACTTTTTAAGATCATCATCAATATTTTCGAAAGTTGCAGTGTCCATGGCGTAAGAGACGCTACTTGTAATCAACCTTGAAGCGGCATCGACCTCTCTCGAGTATCTTTCCGCATCATTTAGTATCCTGTTGCTCAGATTATTTTGGGCAAACACCATCTCAAGATACATCGTATGAAGTGCTGCCAGATTCAACCTATACCAATATTTCTTCTCACCAAACAGACGCTGCACTCTGGTTGAATTTGCATATTTTCTTATGGGAATTTTATAGTCACCCCCCATCACCCGGTCAATGAATGTCGATTTCTTGATAGCTGGGGGTTTTTTCATCTGAGCAATCGCATTTTTTACCACTGCTTCCGTGACCGACACTGGCCGCACCCCTCTTCTGTCGAGAAACTCTTTATATTTTTTATCGTAGATAGAAACTTTCTCAATGTCCAGAATATATGACGGTTTATCTTCTCTTCTGTTTAGGCTCCGCGCAGTTGCAACGGACCGGGTCCCGTTTTTCAGTGGTACAATCTGAATACCGTTGGAAACCACTCCATCCTCATCCATCGACTGAAGCACCTGTGAGACCATTTGAGGCTTGGAAAAAGAGAAAGGGGAAACTTTCTCTTTCGTATCGATAGTTCCGAGCTTCGCCCCATTGGCGAAAAACGTAACCATGTCTCCCTTTCTATACAAATACTCCCCACTTTCAGAGGTTACCCCGGTCAAGCCGGACGATGTATTGTATTCGGCCCCCTCGACTTCTATAAAATACCCTCTCAATGAGACTTTACCTGCATCTTGTGTACTTTGTGAGCCGCCGCCACACCCTACAAAAAGCCATGAAAGTGTCAAAACTGACAAAAAAACGACTATTTTTTTCATTTATAGCTCCATCATATTGGATATTCACACGTATAAACCGCATAGCTTAACGGCGATACAGTGCTTATAGGTACGATTTTATGAAAAAAACGTTATATTTGAAATAACAGATGATAGCAAACAACGGTATGAGGAGATTGATCAGCGTTCGATCGTTAAACCGATACCGCGTATAAGTTTCAAAGGGAAAAAGGGAGCTTTGTTTCTGAAGCGATAAATAAACTGCCTTCTGGTATTGTTCGCAACTTTTCTATTACCCCAAATTCGCTCATCGAGAACTTCATACGTCACCAAAGAGTTTTTCGATTTGATCAAAAGCTCCAAAAACTCAACCTCTTTTTTCACTAGAGAGACTTTCTCACCGTTTTGAAACAGCGTTTGGCATGCGAAACAGTAGCTGTAGACGGAGTCGATAGTAAATATCTTCTTCTCGACTATAGCCTCTCTATATTTTTTATGTACTATAAGTTCTATTACTATCTCTATATCTTTTTGCCGAAAAGCTCCGACTATATAGGTATCCGAGTTTAATAGAGCCGCCTTGTGCAGCAACCGGCAGTCACTCTTTCGGACAATATATAAAATCATTCCACATTTGGAGAGTCTGCACGCTTTTAATGAGAAGTCTACGGCCTCTTCTGAACAAAAGCTGTCCAGATAGCAGATAAACAGGTCGCATGAGCTTTGCGTGGGAGAAAAATAGTCGATCTCGTCGCAGATAAAAATTTCTCCGACAAGACATCCGGCCGTTTCAACGACCTTTAATATTTCCAATAAACTCTCTCTTTTGCAAAGTATCGATACTTTCAATCTTAGCATAATGAATGTTAACCAAAATATATTTGCATAAAGTTTAATCAGGTTATTTTATGCTAAACTCCAATGAAAACGAAACGCTCGGCCCTCCTCTCTGCCAGGCACTTCGTTCTCTTTTTCTATTGCACTTTATGATAAAACTCTTTTTCGGCAACACTCACTA
>JALSXE010000316.1:0-10852 GCA_027072755.1 Campylobacterales bacterium
GCCGTCTCCTCTTCCGCCGTACCGGAGTCGCAAGCCTGCTTTGTCCTCCTCGCATCATCCTCTTTGACGCTCTTTTGAAGAGTGCGCTCTTCCCCCTTTTCGGCAGAATCGTCCGTTTTTCGGGAGTCGAGATCCGTCCCGGCCCTTTCCGGCTCTTCGCCGAGCTCCGCAATAGTGGAAAGAATAACATCTTTGAGTTCCATACATCTACCCCCGGAGTTTTGAAAGCCAGCGCTCAAACTCGGCAAATTCGGCATCGCTGTCCATCTCTACAAAAAAGCTCTTCATCTTTTCGTTAACCCCGCCGAAGTGGCGCCTGATGCCCGAAAGCCGCCTGATAGCCACCCTCGCCTCATGGTTGTCGGGATCCTTTTTCAAAATCTCCTTGTATATCTCCAGCGCATCGCTCTTTAGACCCTGCAGCTCGTATATCTGGGCGAGGGTTAGAGTCTTCATCTGCTCACTTCGACGCGTAGTTCGCGATGATCGAGCCGATCTCGCTCGTTGAACATACCTCTTTCGCGTCGTATGCGCTCAGATCCTGCGTTCTGTACCCCTCATGGAGAGCCTGTTTTATAGCACGCTCTATGCGGTCTGCCGCAGCCTCCTCGTTGAGGGCGAAACGAAGCATCATCGCCGCACTCGCTATCGTGGCTATCGGGTTGGATATACCCTGCCCCGCGATATCGGGGGCCGAGCCGTGTATAGGTTCGTAAAGGCCATACTTCTCACCGATCGAAGCCGACGGCAGCAGCCCTATGGAGCCGCTCAGCATACTCGCTTCGTCGCTAAGAATGTCGCCGAATATGTTTCCGGTCAAGATGACGTCGAACTGCTTGGGGTCTCTAATCAGCTGCATCGCGGCGTTGTCCACATACATATGGCTCAGAGTCACGTCCGGGTACCCCTTCGCGACCTCTTCGACCGTATCCCTCCAGAGTTGGCTGACATCCAGGACGTTGGCCTTGTCTACGGAGCAGACCCTCTTGTTCCGCTTCATCGCAATATCGAAGGCCACCTTGGCGATTCGCTCTATTTCGGGCTTCGTATACACCATCGTGTTGAACGCCCTCTCTCCGTCGTTTCCACGGGGTTCGCCGAAGTAGATGCCGCCTATCAGCTCCCTGACCACCATCAGGTCCACACCCTCTATGACGGAGGGCTTGAGAGTGGAAGCGTTTACTAGCTCGTCGTATACGGTTACGGGCCTCAGGTTCGCAAAGACCTGCAGCTCTTTTCTAAGTTTCAAAAGGCCGGTTTCGGGGCGCTTGTCCCTGGGCAGCGAGTCCCACTTCTCGCCTCCTATCGCCCCGAAGAGTACGGCATCCGCCTTTTTCACACCCTCGAGTGTCTCTTTTGGGGCAGGATCGCCGGTAGCGTCTATCGCCGCACCGCCGAGAAGATACTCTTCGTACTTCAGTTCGAAACCTTCACTGAAACTTACCGCATCCAGGACCTTCACCGCCTCCTCTATGATCTCGGGCCCTATTCCGTCGCCCTTTATCAGAGCAATCTTGTAGCTTCTCATTGTGCACGCTCCCGCTTGAGCATCTCGGCCTTGGCGTAGTTCATGAGCCCGCCGCAAGCCAGCAGTTCCTGCATAAATTCAGGTATCGGCCGGAACCGGTAGGTTATCTCTCTGTTCAGATCGACTATATTCCCTTTATCCATCTCGATGGAAACAAGATCTCCGGCCTCTATTTTGTCTGTATCTTTCAGTTCGAATATGGGCAGCCCCATATTGAAAGCGTTGCGGTAGAAGATTCGGGCGAAACTCTTGGCCACTACCGCCGCCACACCGGCGGCCTTAAGGGCTATCGGCGCATGTTCGCGGCTGCTGCCGCAGCCGAAGTTCTCACCCGCCACTATGATATCGCCGGGCTGCATCTTTTTGACAAAGTCGGGATCCGCATCTTCCATCACATGCTTGGCCAGTTCGTGTGGGTCGGATGTATTGAGGTATCTCGCTGCGATTATGAGATCGGTGTCGATATTGTCGCCGAACTTCCACACTTTTCCGGTAATTACATTCATCAAATTCCTTTGAATCTCTTTAAAATTTACGCGGATTATATCAAAAAGTGGAGGGCAGTAACATTAAACGTCGGCATTAACGCTGAAGAGACTTTCTGCAAAAGGCGGCTCCCATGCCTCGCCGGAGCCGCCCGTAAACTGTTTTTAGCGCTTGAGGTTATTGACTATCTGAAGCATCTCGTCGCTTGTGCTTATAGCCTTCGAGTTCGCTTCGTACGCACGCTGACCGGTGATTAGATCCGTCATCTCTTCTACAAGCTGAACGTTGCTCATCTCGACGAACCCCTGCCGTATCTGACCGAGTCCGTCGAGTCCCGGCACACCCTCTATGGGATCGCCGGAGGCGGATGTGTTTACATAGAGATTATCCCCGAGAGAGTGTAGTCCGGCCGGGTTTATGAAATTTGTAAGCTGTATCTGAGCGATATCGGTAGCCTCCTGCTGTCCAGCCTGCAGAACCGATACGGTACCGTCCGTTCCTATAGAGATGGCGACCGCATCTTCGGGAATGACCACTTCAGGCGAAAGTTTGTATCCGTCCGAATTCACCATGGTGCCGGTAGCGTCGAGTTTGAACGCGCCGTTTCTTGTATAGGCCTCCGTTCCGTCAGGCAGAAGAACCTTGAAAAACCCGTTTCCGGTTATCGCCAGATCGAGGTTGTTTCCTGTCTCCTTGAAGTTTCCCTGCGTGAACTGTTTCGCTATTGCCGTAGGCCTCACGCCGAGTCCGACCGAGATCCCGGTGGGTGACTTGGTCTGCTCGCTCGTGGATGTTCCGGCATACTCCATCGTCTGGTACATCAGGTCGGCGAATTCGGCCCTCTGCTTTTTGTATCCTATCGTATTGACGTTCGCTATATTGTTCGATGTCGTATCTATCTGTATCTGCTGAGCCACCATCCCGGTAGCCGCGGTATATAGTGATCTTATCATATATCGGCCTCCTTACACTATGCTCTGATCGATGCCAGTTTGTTTATAGCGTCGCTGTTGAGATCGTCCATCTGCGCACTCATCGCCTTCTGGTACATCTCCACCAGACGGTTGGTCTCTATCAGTTCGGTCATCTGGCGTACCGGATTTACATTACTCTTCTCTATCATGCCCTGTTTAACGGCGGAAATATCTCTCACGACAACAAGATCGGCCTCTTTCACTCCCCCTTCGAGGGTAAAGAGGCTCTTCCCCTCCGGTTTCAGGCTCTGCATATCGTCTACACTAACTATCATGAGCGAATCGACATAGACGGGTGTATCGGGCGCCGTCCGGTCCATATATTCGACTCTCCCGCTTCCGTCAATCTTGATATCGGCCGCCTCGGCGGGAATAGTGAGCGGCTGCCCGCTCCTGAAGTAGGCTGACGGCAGAACCGGATACCCCTCTTTTGTGACCATTCTGCCCTTCTCGTCGAGTCTAAACGAACCGTCTCTCGTAAGACGGACTCCCGCCGGCGTCTGTACGACGAAAAAGAGATCTTTCTCTCCGAGAGCCAGATCTAGAGGGTTTCCGGTAGCCTCCATAGGCCCCATGGAGAAGTCGGTATACTCCTCTACCACATGAGGGACCCTGTTTATCGAGCGGTTTAAAAATCTTGCGGCCTCTTTCGTATGGTTCTGCAGCGGCAGTTCGTCGCGCTTCTGCTGATATATGCGCATGAAGTCGCCGATTATATGGTTTCGCTCTTTGAACCCGTTCGTATTCATATTCGCCAGATTGTTGCTAATCTGATCGAGCCTGTTGAACTGTGTAACCATCCCGCCGGTCACACTGTAAAAGCCGTTTTGCATCTGCGATCCTTCCTACCGCCGAAACCGGGTATCCGCGGTCTCCCGTAATATATCCGGCTACAAAGCAATAACCGTTCCACTTATGCCTCAGTAGAAAAATCGATTTTTTTTCATTTCGGGGGGTAAACATTTTTTTCGATATGCCGATTCTACTCTCGGTAGCACAGACCGGCGGGTCCGAAATCGATTTTTTAAAAGTCCCCCCTTTTTCATCGATTCAGTTCCCTTTCTTTTCGTATTGCGATAAAGGCCCGCCCGGTCTGTGCCGATCTACGGAGCCGACGATGCAAAAGAGCGCTATTTCCGACTTTTACACCTTGCTATCCGCTTTCACTTCCTACTCCCGATGCCCGTTGTTACGTAGCGTCGAAAGAGCCCATTACACATTAATTTACAATTTACTGTTTTTTGGATATAATCCCCCTTACTCTCACGCAAGGAGCTTAACCTAATATGACTGCCAAAGAGCTCAATCAAGCACTTGAAAAACTGTTCGAAGAACATAAAAACGAAAAATATATCACTTACGAAAAGATTGTCCAGATCTTCGAAAAACAGCCTACGCTCGCGCAGGCAAAAAACGTACTGAAGCTGTCTAAAAAGTACGGTATCAAAATCATCACCTCCAGCGAACGCGCAATGCTTCTAAACATCGAAGAGGCCGAAAAGCGCGAATCCGACAAACAGAAGCTGAGCGACGACTCCCTCGAAGACGAATTCGACTTCACGAGAGAGAAGGAGCTGCTGGAGTGGTCCAGAAGCGACTCGCCCGTCAGGATGTACCTTAGGGAGATGGGGCAGATTCCGCTTCTTACCAAAGAGGAGGAGATAGAGATCAGCAAAAAGATCGAGATGGGAGAGGATATAATCCTCGACGCCATCTGCTCCGTTCCCTACCTGATAGATTTCATCCTCGACTACAAAGAGCCTCTGATAAACCGCGAACGCCGCGTAAAAGAGCTCTTCAAAAGCTTCGAAGAGAGCGATTCCGACGAAAGCGAAGAGGAGAGCGAATCTTCCAAAAAATCCTCCAGGGACAACAAGCGCGTAGCCAAAGTGGTAGAGACCTTCAAAGCCCTCGAAAAGGCGAAAAAGGATTGGATGAAGACCCTCTCCAAGGCTCCCGCCGAAGATGCGAGCGAAGAGGAGAAGTTCCACTACCAGCTGGTACTCTCTTTCAAGAAGAAGGTGCTCAAAGAGCGGCTTCTCGATCTGGGCCCCACCTCCAAACTTATAAACGAACTCGTAAAGTCGATGGAGACCGCACTCAAAAGCGACGAAGGCTTCGACAAGGAGCTCAAGCGCCTCGAGTACCGTCTGCCGCTTTTCAACGAGCAGCTAAGGGAGAATCATCGTAAAATCCTCGAAAATATCGTCAACATGAGCAAAGAGGAGATCGCCGCGGCGGTTCCGGAAGCGACAATGGTGAGCACATACCTGCAGATAAAGAAGCTCTTCCAGACAAAAGAGGCGAGCAAAGACAGCTTCAACCTCGACCCGGAAAAGCTGCAGGAGATTCTGGAGCAGATCAAGCGAGGAAAGAAGATCTCCGAAGAGGCGAAGACGAGGATGGCGAAATCGAACCTCAGACTCGTTGTCTCGATAGCCAAGCGCTACACCAACCGCGGACTCCCCTTTCTCGATCTGATACAGGAGGGTAACATCGGCCTTATGAAGGCGGTAGACAAATTCGAATACAAAAAGGGTTACAAGTTTTCGACATACGCGACGTGGTGGATAAGGCAGGCCATAAGCCGTGCAATCGCAGATCAGGCACGAACTATACGCATACCGATACATATGATCGAGACGATAAACCGCATAAACAAGATCATGCGAAAACATCTGCAGGAGACCGGCAAGGAGCCTGATGTCGAGACGATCGCCAAAGATGTCGGCCTCAGCGTGGACAAGGTAAAAAACGTTATCAAAATCACGAAAGAGCCCGTGAGCCTCGAAGCACCCGTAGGGAGCGAAGAGGATGGACGATTCGGGGACTTCATAGAGGACAAAAGCTCCGCAAGCCCGATAGAGTCGGTTATGAAAGAGGATTTGAAGCACCAGATAGACGATGTTCTCGACCAGCTCAACGAAAGAGAGAAGGCGGTTATATGTATGCGTTTCGGCTTGATGAAAGACGAGAGCGACCGTACACTGGAAGAGATAGGAAAAGAGCTCAACGTCACAAGAGAGAGGGTACGACAGATAGAGAGCAGCGCCATCAAAAAACTCAAACACCCAAAGGTCGGACGTAAACTTAAAAACTACATCGAGGAGTAGAATCGGAAGGGTTTGACGGTTATGTGCCGCACACGGGTGCGGCTTGCGACAGAAGAGTCTCTGCAAGCGGTATGAAAGATCTCTAATTATGGAATTTTTGGAAAAATGGATCGAATACGACTACAATCCCTGGATCCTTTTCGACAGTAACGGAAGGGTTAAGACGCTGAATCAGGAGGCACAGTTTCTTCTTGCCGAAGTGACGGTCAAAGAGATATTCGAACTCGCTGTCGCCTACGCCAATATTTCGTACGGCTTCAAGACAACCATGCTCGATCTCTCATACGGGCGCTACGAATTTTTCGGAATAATGGTCGGCTACGAAGATAACGACACCATAGCCATCAGGCTCTACCAGAAGCCTCCCGAGAGAATCAGCAACCCGCATATCGACGATATGGGCTCTCACAACATCTACAACCTGATCGATCTTGCGGTCAGTTCAAGTTCGATAAGCCGCAAACACGGTTTTACGACCTCTTTCGACCCGACATTTCCGGAGATGAAGATACACCCTGAAGAGTTCGTAAGGCTTATGGGCGAAATATTCGGCTGTTTCAGAGACACGGAACCGATAGAGATAACGATGACGCTCAAAACGGGTGAGACTCTGAAGTTCGAAAAGAGGCGTTACCCGATTTTCCAAATCGCCGTAAAAGGTGATCTCGACAGCTCCTGCAGCGTCTTCTCGCTTAGCGAAACGGCAAAAAGACTCAACGGCTACATAATCAGGAAAGATAACCGTATACTCTTCGAAGCGCCCCTTATTTCTGCATGAATACGGAGCGGTTCATCCGCCAAAGAGCGGCCGCTATAACCAAAGGAGCCGCTCCAGCCCCCGCAAGATAGGGTATCGGGTCGAAAACTCCAGCCGAGATGAGCCTGTAAACGGCGAATAGTAAAACGGCATACGCACAGAGTCTGTATATAGAGACGGCCGGTTTCGCACTCTTTAATAGCTCCCTTAAACCCGGCCGCTTCTCTTTGAGTCTCACCCTCTCCTCTTTAAGCACTTTGGACGCATCCTGCTCCTGCGGCAGCTCCTCCTCCCATAATCCGAAACGGTCGTCTATGCGCTCCGTCTCATCCTGCGGTTCGTGGTGAGGGGAGCTTTCGGCACTGCCCTGCACCATCTGCCGGTATCCGAAGGCGCTGGCAGCCACTACAAGTAGGGCACTGAAAAAACCGGCTTCATAATTGAGTATCGCAACACCCCCAAACAGATACCACACGGCCGCACCGCCCGCTATCGCGACTGCCGCCAGAAGGACGAGGAGGTTACGAATCTTCGTCGTCATCGAGCTTGCGGTAGTCTTTGTATCTCGGATCGTTTTTGAGCTCTTCCAGAGATCTCATCTGCTTTTTGTAAGCTTTATAGACATTGAGGATCGCCGCGGCCACTCCCCAGAAGACTCCGAGCCAAAAGAGCCATTCGTATCCGAAAAGCTTTTTCATTCCGATACCGAGGCCCACTCCGATGACGACGGCCACTACCATAGAGATACCGAGCGAAAGATCGCCGGCACCCTCTATGATCTTTTTGACTTTCGGCTTACGCTCTTCGGGCATTAAAGTACACCCATCACTTCATGCGCATTACGTACGGTTTCGTCTATCATTGCCTCCGTTATCTTGGTGCTTATGAAACCGGTCTCGAACTGGCTGCACGCGAAGTAGAATCCCCTGTCGAGCATCGCTCTATGAAACTTCGCAAAGCGATCGGTGTCGCTTTTTAGGGCATCGTCGAAATTTTTCACCGGTTTGTCGTTGAAGAAGAAGCCGAACATACTTCCTCTAACATCGACCTGAAGAGGTATATCGTGCGCATCGGCGGCAGCTTTGAACCCGTTCATCAGCCTTTCGGCGCGCATCTGCAGAATATCGTAGATCGCCACGTCCGCTTTTAGCTGCCTGATCTGTGCAAGACCGGCGGCCATCGCCACCGGGTTGCCGCTGAGCGTACCGGCCTGATATACAGGACCCTCAGGACTTAGCCGCGCCATAATATCGGCACGACCGCCGAAAGCTCCGACCGGCATACCGCCCCCTATCACCTTGCCGAGAGTTACAAGATCGGGTTTTACGTCGGTTATGCCCTGCGCACCCGTCAAAGAGGCCCTGAAACCGCTCATGACCTCGTCGAAAAGCAGCAGCGTACCGTGCTCGTCGCATAGCTCTCGAAGCTCTCTTAAAAAGCTCTCTTCCGCAGGTACGAGACCCATGTTGCCGGCTATCGGCTCTATTACGACACAGGCTATATCTTTACTCGCTTCGAAACAGGCCTTTACGCTCTCTATATCGTTGTAGTCGGCAAGGAGTGTATGTTTTGCGAAGTCGGCAGGCACCCCGGGAGAGTTGGGAGAGCCGAACGTCACCGCACCGCTTCCCGCCTGCACAAGAAGGGAGTCGCTGTGGCCGTGGTAGCACCCCTTGAATTTCACGATATCGTCGCGGCCGGTAAAGCCCCTTGCGAGGCGGATCGCACTCATGACGGCCTCGGTGCCGCTGTTTACGAAACGGACCTTGTCTATCGACTCGAACAGTGTCACGATCTCTTCGGCCAGCTCCGTCTCCAAAACGGTGGGAGCGCCGAAACTCAGCCCCTTTCTTGCCGTCTCGATCACGGCTGCCTCGACTTCGGGATCGCAGTGGCCGAATATGAGCGGTCCCCAGCTCTGGACGTAGTCGACATATCGGTTGCCGTCTATATCTACCAGATAGGCCCCTTCACCGCAATCTATGAACGGCGGTGTACCCCCTACACTCCCGAAAGCCCTTACGGGTGAGTCTACCCCGCCGGGAATAAACTTTTTCGCCTCTTCATACGCCTCAATGCTTCTTGTGTGTTTCATCGTCGATCCTCACATAAATTTTTGGCCTATTATAGGCAAATACCGGTTAAGATGAAATTATAGTGTTTGTACAATCGAAACCGAGTTATGCCATAATTTCGATGTAGATCCACAAACGGCAGCACCCAAAAAGCGACGTATCGAAGTCGGTAGTGTTTTAAACAGCGCCATATTCCGGAGAAGAATGAACAGACGAAAATATACAGCCCTTCTTTTATCCATCCTGCTCCATATCGCGCTCTTCTCCCTGTTGTGGTTTTTTCTGCACAGAGCCGAGCAAAAGATACTGACTGCATCATCCGCTAAGAGGGTGGATATATCACTTTCCGATTCCATAACACCTCCACCCGCACCCGCCAAAGCGAAAAAGAGCACACCCACTGCTCAACCCGGACCCCAAAACCAAAACCCAAAAACCCAAAACCCAAAACCCAAAACCCAAAACCTAAAACCCAAAACCCGGCACCCAAAACCTCAAACCCAAAATCTCAAACCAGTCAAAAAAGCGGTAGAGCCCCGAAAAACCGAACGCAAAGAGCTTCAAAAGGCCAAACCGGTTCCGTCGAAAGCTATCGAAAAGACGAAACCGAAAAAAGAGGTTGCCGAAAAAACGGCCGAAAAGGAGAGAAGAGAGAAAGAGAGTCTGAAAAAAACTGCAAAGACTCCATCTCCGCTCTCAAGGCTCGCAGAGTCTCTCGCTGCGCCGCCGCTGCCTGCCGAGACTCCGAAACCCCCGACGATAGATGAGATAGGAAGCGCCATTTCGAGTCGTGAGTTCAGAGCTCTCTACAAAGACGAATTCGACCGCTTCACACCCGAGCAGAAGAGGTTTATTAAAGATAACCTCTCTCGTATCCAGGGAATTACGCAGCACTACCTGAGTGTAAGGGGCTACCCCTATGCGGCAGCCAGACTTGGACAGGACGGCATGAACATCGTAGAGTTCTATCTGCATCCAAACGGCGACATAAGCGGCCTGAAGGTGATAAAGGGCGCCGGATTCGAAGAGCTGGACAAGAACTCGATCGACACGATCAAAACGGCATACAAGGACTACCCGCGCCCCAAAGAGACGACCAAAATACGCTTCTATATCTACTACCGTCTATATTAGGAAGCGTGCAACCCGAAAGCGGCCTTACTTACTGATGTTACGCAAATTCCGGGCAAAGCCCGCAATTCGGCAGGGCCTGGCCGGCCCTACAACCCCCTGAAGCTTCGAAACCTCAGTTTTACCTACATACGTCTATCACACTCTCCTCATTGGGATAGAGGTATATCTCGACTCTTCTGTTTATAGCCATATTCTCCGGCGAGTCGTTCGGTACCAGAGGTTTGTTGAAAGAGCATCCTCTCGCATATATCCTGTTTGTGACACCCATCTTCTTTAGCATATTCGCAACACTGAAGGCGCGCTTTTGCGAGAGCTTAAGGTTGTAGTCGTAGGAGCCCCTGCTATCGGTATGCCCCACTACCTGGACAATTGTATCGGGGTAGTTCTTCAACACATCCACCAATTTCGCTATCTTCTCTTTCGCCTCCGCGGTAGGTACGTAGGAGTCTGTGGCGAACATCATCCTGCTCTTGAACGTTATCTTCACATAGTTGTCATGCTTTGTAACTATGATGTCTCTGCTCTTTGCGGCACCCGCCTCATCGCCGCTCACCTTGGTCTGCATAGAGTCGGCAACCTCCTGCGCCTGCTTGTCCAGGCTGTAGCCTATGGCTCCTCCCGCAGCCGCACCGACAGCGGCACCTATCGCGGCGTTTTTACCCTTGTGGTGTTTGCTCGTTATCGCACCCAAAGCCGCACCGACAAGCGTACCGATCAGAACTCCGCTTTTGGTGTTTTGTGCATCGTTGGGCGCTTCGCCATTTTTCGCGGCACAGCCGCTAAAG
>JALSXE010000317.1:0-2813 GCA_027072755.1 Campylobacterales bacterium
TGCCCAGCAAGAGTGTCAAGAGTTTCATTTTCGCTCCTTTTGTTTTTTGTCAGTGCCATTTTAAAAAAGTAGTGTGCAAAGAGTGTGGATTCGGTTTGTGATACAATCTTCCTATGAAAATACTGTTGCTTGAAGACGACCCGATGCTTGCCGAACTTATGGAAGAGCACCTTGTCGAAAATGGATTCGATGTCGAACACTACCTCGACGGGGAAGAGGCGGAAGATGCGGTTTTGTCGAAAAAGTTCGATATTCTGCTACTCGATGTCAACGTTCCGGGCATAAACGGCTTCGAACTGCTCAAATCGATGCGTGAGAGGAAAGATTTTACGCCCGCCGTTATGATAACTTCGAGAAATACGAGTACCGATCTGAAAGAGGGTTTCGATATAGGGTGCGACGACTATATAAAAAAGCCGTTCGAATTCGAAGAGCTCGATGCCAGAATTTCACATATAGTTCGTGTCTACGGCCTGAAGCGTAGTGAGCCCATAGAGTTGGGAGAGGGGATTCTTTTCGAGCCCGAGCGCCACAGGCTCGTTGTTAACGGGGAGTATGTGACGCTGACTCCGAAGGCGTCGGAGATTCTTCACTATCTCTACAGAAACAGCGGCAGAATAGTCTCCAGAGAAGAGCTTGCGCAAAATCTCTGGAGCTATGAAGAGATTCCTACCGACGCAACCTTGCGCAGCTATATAAAGGTGCTTAGAAAACATGTGCCGCAGATAGTGACGGAGAGGGGAGTCGGCTATGGCTTTGAGCCGGTATGAGAGGCGCTCGCTTTTCCGTTTCATGGCGATCTACCTGGGGGCGGTACTTGTCGTAGTGCTGGCCTTTTCGGCCCTCTTTTACAAAATAGATTCCGAATCTATAAAAGAGCGAATCTTCTCGAACCTCAGAATGGTAGCGATGAAGATCTCCGCTTCCGCGGTAGATGCGCAGATGCAGGGTAAAAAGTTCGAGATTCCCTCTTCCATAGGCTGCGACTACCTGCTGCTCGACAAAAACAGAAAAGTTTTGGAAGGGTGCATACATGAAGCTGTCGACTTGGAAAAAGAGGAGTATATCAAAGAGGGCTGCGCCTACTATATAGACCGAAGCGCCCGCGGGCACCTGGGTATCGACTATATAGTGGTGCGCGACTGCTCTTTGGAGAAGAAAATAGAGGAGTGCGGACGCAACGTAGCTCTGGCGGCGGTGGGCGCTTTCGGATTCCTGGTACTGGTGGGCTGGTATCTGGGGCGGCTCTTTCTTAGGCCGATGCGCGAGAAGATAGAGTCTATGGACCGCTTTATACACGACAGTACACACGAGTTGAACACTCCGGTCACGACTATGCTCCTCGCTCTTGAAAAGATCGATAAAAACGAGTGCAAACCCTCCCACCTGCGGGCTCTGCAGATGAGCGGGCGGCTTATTGCCAGGATATATGAGGATCTCACTTTTCTTCTTGTTAGTGAAAAGCAGAAGGAGAGGAGCAGGCCCGCAAACGTGGATGTGGCGCAAAAGACAAAAGAGAGCATAGAGTTCTTCTCGATTCTGACCGATCAGAAGCGCATTGAAGTGACTTCGTCGCTGCAAAGCTGCCTGATAGAAGCGGATCCCCACCATATAGAGATAATGATCAAAAACCTAATAGACAATGCGGTCAAATATACGCGTCCCAAAGGGAAGATACACGTTTCGCTCGACTCTTGCAGGCTCACGGTAAAAGATAGCGGAGTCGGTATAGAAAAAGAGAAACTGAAGAGGATTTTCGAACGTTTCGAGCGCGCCAACACTACAGAGGGCGGGCTCGGAATAGGTCTCGATATAGTCGCCACTATATGCGGCATCTACGGCTTTTCACTCGATGTCGACTCCAAAGAGGGGGAGGGGAGCGAGTTTAGCGTAGATTTTTCATCCCGCTTTGTGCGGCGGGAAAAGGGGCCAGAATCTTCCTGACCACACCTTTTATATAGGCGACCCTCTCCGCGGGTGTGTCGAAATCGCGAAGAAGATCGGTGGCTACGCCTCTGAAAAAGACCTTTTTGTCTGAAGGGTCGAGAGCGTCTATGACGATCTTGGCTTCATCGTAGGTATATTCGTATCTCGAGGGTATATAGGCCGGTCCCCAGTATCCGTAATCGTAAGGGTATAGCCCCAGGCTCTCGTAGTCGTTAACCACCTCTTTCATTCGCGTTACATCCGTGTGGAACATTATCCAGAAATCGGCCTCCTCTTTCGGTGCGAGAGTGTAGCCTTTGGCTTTTAGAGTCTCTATGACGGCGTTTTTCAGACGCTCCTGAGTCAGGGTTATGACCGACCCCTTTTTTGGTGTGAGTACGGCAAAGCTTCTTAGCTTGGAGAAGTCGTACCCGGGGTTGTAGTCGTTTTGCACCTGAAGAGAAGAGCACCCTGCGAAAAAGAGCAGCAGTATAGATATGGCGATCCGTCTCATCATTTAACCTCCCTTTGGCCTCTTTTCGGAAAATATTGGAGCATCTGCCCGACCGCTTCGTCTATGGTCTCTTCTCTTTTTTCGGGGTCGGAGCCGTCCCACCTTTTCGTGACGGAAGATGACCAGAATACCTTTTTCGTTTTCGGGTCCACCATCCTGATAAAGAGCGATATCTCGTCATGTTTCGGCGTTATCGAAGTGGAGACCGACCCTCCGAAGTTTCCCGAGATTCCTCCAAGGCCTATGCCGAAGGTTATGGGGGAGGGTCGGTTTTTGTAGATTTTCATTCCGTACATTACGGTAAAATCGCCCAGTGCGGAAGCCTCTTCGTACCCTTTTTCAAAAAGAGCCCTCTCTATCGCCTCTTTTATCC
>JALSXE010000318.1:0-2810 GCA_027072755.1 Campylobacterales bacterium
GGGCATAGCGCCCAACCATCGCGGCGTTGTCGGAGCAGTACTTCAGATCGGCCAGATGAAGCTCGGTCCCGAACTTCGCACAGAGGTTCGCGAAAGCCTCCCTTACGGCCATGTTGGCGCTCGCTCCCCCCACGATGGCGAAATCTTTCGGCCTGAGAGTATCGAATATCTTTCTGCACTTCAGCAACAGGTGCTCTATGGCGGCTCTTTGGAAAGCGGCCGCTATATCGGCCTTTGTGCGCTCGTCGAGCGGGGAGTTGCGCTCTACCAGCAGCCTAACCGCGTTCTTGATGCCGGAGTAGCTGAAGGCGATCTTCGGAGAGTGGCGCAGCGGAATCGGCATTTCGAACCTGTCGGGGTTCCCCTTCGCCGCAAGCGCTTCCACTACGGGGCCGCCGGGGTAGCCTAGCCCCATCATCTTCGCCGTCTTGTCGAAACTCTCGCCGAAACTGTCGTCCATCGTCGACGCGACTATGCTCATCTCGTCGAAACTCTTCACATCCACGACTATCGTATGGCCGCCCGAGATCAGCAGCACGAGCATCGGAAAGCGACTCTCTTTCTCTATAAAGAGAGAGTAAATGTGCGCCTTGAGGTGGTTGACGGCGATTATCGGAACCCCTTTGGCTATACTCAGGGCCTGCGCCATCGCGACCCCCTCCAGTAGCGTTACCGAAAGCCCCGGCTCGTTCGTCACCGCGACCGCCTTCATATCGTCGAGATAGGGCTTCGCCTCCTCCAGAAGTTTGGGCAGGTCAACCGCATGCAGCCTGCTCGCAAGCTCGGGAACGACCCCTCCGTACTTCGCATGCTCCCTCTCCTGGGAGATCTTCCTGTGAAAAAGGAGCTCTTTTGTGGCTATGTCGGTAACGGCGATCGAGCTGTCGTCGCAGCTGCTCTCTATGCTGAGTATCAAGCGGCTCCTCCGTCACTGCCGCAAACAGTGCCGCTCTTTAGATACTCCAGCACCCACGGCCACTCCCCGTAACCGCTTTGGGCGTTTATATGCCCGGCGTTCTCTATCACCTTCATCGGGATTTGCAGCCTCTCCTGAAGCTCCCACGCCGAATCCAGAGGCATATATGGATCGTCCGTAGAGACAACCAGCATTGCGCTCTTTGCGAAAAGGTCTTCGGGAGCATCGACCGGAAAGAAGCTCTTTATCGTCTCTATCTCGCAGTCGAGCTTCGGCGGGGCGACCAGCAGCAGCCTCTCTACAGGCTCTATTTCACCCTCGTTGCAGAGATGAAACCACAGGGTGTTCGCCAGCGAATGGCAGATAACCGTCTGCGGCCTGAAATCTTCGAGATGCGCTTTGACCTCCTTTTTCCATCGGTTCAGGTGCGGAAAGTGCGGATGCTGTATCAGGGGGAAGCTGACGGTTCCGTAATCTTTGGCTAGCTCTCCGGCGAGCCAGCTCTGCCAGTGGGGGTAGTCGCTGCCGCCCCAGCCGTGCAGCAACATGGTCTTATCTCTCTTCACACCACCTCCTTACCTCTCTGTCAGCGGCAAACACCTCATCCAGCGATGAGGGGTCAATATCGTGAAACCGCTCGTAAGCCTCCATGACGACTCTTGAGATCGATCCGAACGATATCTTTCCATCCGTAAACTTTTCGATGGCCGCTTCGTTGGCCGCATTTACCACCACACCGAGCTTCGGATGTTTCAGCAGGTCATCCTTGATTCTCCAGATCGGGTAGCGCTCAGGCACTATTTCGCGAAACTCCAAAGTGCCCACCTCGAGCAGATCGACCGGCTCTATGACCGGCACGTCGATCTTCTGCATCAGAGCGTACGCGATGGGAAGCCTCATGTCGGGCTTTGCCATCTGCGCCGTAATGGCTCCGTCGGCAAACTCTACGAGTGCGTGTATTACCGATTTGGTCTCTATGATCGCGTCGACATTTTCGCAACCGTATAGCCAGCGCGCCTCGAGGAGTTCGAAGAGTTTGTTCATCATCGTGGCGCTGTCGATCGTGATCTTCGCCCCCATGCTCCAGTTCGGGTGTGCCAGCGCCTCGGCCAGAGTGGCGTTCTCTATGCTCTCCAGCGGCCTGTCCCTGAACGCTCCGCCGCTTGCGGTTATGACCATCTTTTTCGGTCTCCTGCCGTTTAGAAGATACCACAGACCGAAGTGTTCGCTGTCGATGGGGCGCAGTTTCGAAGGGTCTATGAAAGCCCCGGCCGCGACCAGCGACTCTTTGTTGGCCAGAGCCACCGTCTTGCCCTCCTCTATCGCGGTAATCGTCGGTTTGAGCCCCAAAAAGCCCACGAGCGCGTTTACCACTATGGCCGAAGAGCTTAGACGGATCGCTTCGAGTATCCCCTCTTCGCCCCAGAATACCCGCGGATGGTCCAGCATCGAGGCGAGCTCTTTCGTGGCAACACAGACGTAGCAGGGTCTGAATTTGAGTATCTGCTCCTTGAGCAGCTCAATATTGTTCCCCGCGACCAAAGTCTCGACACGGATGTTGAAGCGTTCGGCCACCTTCAGCGTATTGACGCCGATGGAGCCCGTAGAACCGAGCAGAACCACCTACAAAAGCCCCCTCAGAAGCAGAACCATCACTATGCCGCCGAAGAGGTATCCGTCCACCCTGTCGAGCATCCCGCCGTGACCGGGCAGAATGTCGCCGCTGTCTTTGACGCCCGCTTCGCGTTTAAGATAGCTCTCGAAAAGATCGCCGAATACCGATGCAACGGAGACACCGAGGGAGATGAGCAGCGCCTGCGGCCGGTCCACGAGAGCGCCGCCGACGAAAAAGCCCGCGAAAGTGGCTATGAGCACGCCTCCTACGACACCCTCC
>JALSXE010000319.1:0-2775 GCA_027072755.1 Campylobacterales bacterium
CTCCATGAAGGAAATAGAAGGCCGGGCAGAACCCGGCCTTTAGGTGATTTAGAAGAGGTTGGCGTTTTCGTCAACCCATTTGAAGTACTCGATGATATCTTTGACTTCCTGGTCACTCATACCCTGGTTGGGCATTCGGAGGTTGAAGTAGTCTATCATCGACTTGACATACGGATCTTTATACATCTTCTCGGGGTTCTTGATGAAGTTGTAGACCCACTGCTCTCCGTTTTCGTGACGCTGCAGAACACCTGTCAGGTCAGGTCCGGAGCTAACCTTTCCGATGACGTGGCAACCGCCGCATCCGCCTTCGTTGAAGGCCGCTTCACCGCGTTTGGCCGCTTCGCTCATGGGAGTCGCCACTTTTCTGATAAGGAGGTCTCGTGCCCTGATTCCGACATCCGCAGTCTTGACCATATACTGCCAGATCATGTTTTCGAACAGAATAGCCTTTTCGAGATCACCCTTCTTGTAATACTCGTCGGCCTTCTTCTTCTGCTCCGGAATCTTGCCGTACTGATCAAGAGCGTCCTGAACGAGAGCTTTGATCGTCGGGTACCTCTCGTAGTGGTTCTCTTTGAGGAACTTCACGACGCTCTGGATGACTTTGTCCGTAGCGGCGTTTGTCGCGACGATTTTCTCGTACTCTTTTTTGAGCTCTTCAGGAGACATCTTCGCCATCTTCAGCTTCTGCGCCGAGACATACTTCTTGTTCGGATCTTTGACGGTCAGATAACCCATCATCTCGAGGTGGAGCGCGGAGCAGAACTCGGTACAGTAATACGGGAATACACCCTCTCTGTCCGCCTTGAACGTGATGGCCACCGTTTTACCCGGCTCAAGTGAAGCGTGTACATTGTACTGGTCTACCGTAAAGCCGTGTGTCTCGTCTTCGGCCCGCTCGAGGTTTGTCAGGTAGAAGGTCACGGTGTCGCCGAGATTGACGTTTACATGCTCAGGGTTGATGTGTGATCGCACAACGGTACCGTATACATATACATGGTTCCCTTTGCGAACGATCTTCTCCTGTCCCGCCAGAGTCTTTCCTTCGTGGACCTTTCCGGTGAACGGATTGGTTCCCATTTTGTATCTAACGTGCGTATGGAGTTTGCTCGCACGAATCGCTACGGCCTGGTGCGGCTCACCGAGCGGCAGAGGCATGTCGTAGAGAAGCTGCATCTTTTTGCCGCTGATATCGATAAGCTGATGGTTTTGAGGATGCAGCGGTCCTATCTCGTTGAAACGGTCTATCGCCAGTTTGTTCAGAGCGATGATATACTCACCCTGCGGATCTTCCGTCTTGCCCTCCATACCGCAGAGGTGTCCGATGTTGTAGTTGACGTTTACGCGATCTTCGACTTTACACTGCAGGTAGTTCCACTTGACGACCTGGCTGTCGACATACAAAGATGTATAGACCTCCCCTTCGGTCTTCCACTTCGGTCCGTACTGGTTGTGGAGAGGCCCGAGGCCCAGTTCAGCCTGGCAGTGTGCCGCTTTTTTCAGATCGAGAATCGGAATGCCGTAAGGGTCTTTGCCCGCATAGTCGCGATTTTTTATCAGCTTCTGGATCTTCTCCCAGCTGTAGACGGTCGCATGTGTATCGAGCTTTCCGCATACGATGATATACTTACCGTCGGGGCTCACATCCACACCGTGGGGAGACTTCGGCTCGGGAATCAGAAAGAGTGCGTCGTTTTTGACCGCGACTTCGATCGGAATCACCTTGTGGCCGTTTACGATCTTCACATTTTTCGGATTTTCGGCGAGTTTCGCCAGCTTCTTCCAGTTATATACATGCAAAAAGTCCGTGTCGTTTCGGCTCATACCCGCTTCGAACGGAGGAAGCCCCTTTTCGATACCGCCGGTATACATCTCGGAGTTGAAGGAGTTCGTGAAACCCCATCCGTAGCTCGCCTCTTTACCGGCATCGGAGAGGTCCTGCATATATGGCGGCATCTCTATCGTAAAAGATTTATCGGGAATGATGCGCCCCTTCTCATGGTCGAACTTCCATACCGTTACACCGCCCCTGTATGTCTCTTTGTACTCTTCGATCGGGTGGTAGTTGTTATCAAACGGAGCCGCATACTGGCACGCTTCGAGAACATACTCGCTGTTTGGGGTGAAGAATGCGCCGCCGTGGTCCGATTTGAAAATCGGATTTACGACAATCTGCTTCGTCACGAAATCCGCAAGATCGATAACCGCAAGACGCGGGTTTGCCTTGTCGTTGATGATAAGCCACTTGCCGTCATATCTGCCGTTCGTTTCTGAAATGGCCGGGTGGTGCGTATCGCCCCATGTGATCTCTTTTCCGCGTATCCAGCCCTGCTTCAACACCTTTTTGGTATCGTCGTCATAACCCCAGCCCTGCCACGGCTCCGGTGTAAACACGCCGATATACTTCAAAATACGCATGGATGGAACTCCATACACTATCACCTGTCCAGACTGGCCGCCGGAACTGAATACTATATATTTGTCCCGTCCGCCGCTCGGCGTGTAGGTCTTGGCCGCCGCAAGCAGATCCTGCTGCGTCAGACCCCGCTCTTTCATCACTTTTTCAAGCTCTGAACCGGCGGAAGCCATAGACACGCCAACCATCGTTCCGATAGCTACCATAGATAGCTTCTTGATGATTGAACTCATGCTACCTCCTTTAAGTTTTCCTGAAATTACAGGCTGAATTTTTCTATTAATGGAAAAATTCAAACTGCATATTAGAATAATAGTTAATTTTGTGTTAATTTTTCTTGAAACAACCCATTTTTT
>JALSXE010000320.1:0-2771 GCA_027072755.1 Campylobacterales bacterium
TTGAGCGCGTTTACCTTTTTGACTATCTCGTTTATGTCGCTCTCGCCGCTGGCAAGAACGGCCGTAACGACAGAAGGGTTGGCGTCGAGAGCCTTGTAAAGACGCTCTTCGAAAAATTTCACCAGCTCTTCGGTATCGAACGGTGCGTACTCTTTTTTGAAGTACTCCGCCATACCCCTTATATCGAAGGGGATGTCGAAACGGGTCACTATGCGGATGATCCCTGCGGCCGCTCTTCTGAGCGCAAAGGGGTCTCTCGATCCGGTCGGAATCTTGCCCACCGAAAAGAGCGCCATCAGGTTGTCGAGCTTGTACGCTATGGCCAGAAGCGCTGCGAAGAGGTTGGCGGGAACCTCCCCCTCTTCCGAGTTGGGCAGGTACTGGTCGCGTATGGCTATGGCGACGAGTTCGTCTTCGCCGAGCTCTTTGGCGTAGTAGTAGCCCATAATTCCCTGAAGCTCCGTAAACTCGTAGACCATCTCGCTCAGAAGATCGGCCTTGGCGAGCATCGCCGCACGCTCTGCAAGCGCCTTCAGCTCTCCTCTATCTTTGGCGAACTCCTCTTCGAGCCTGTCGGAATAGAGCTCAGCAAGGGTTACGGCTATGACGCTTTCGCGAACCGATTTGTCGTACATCGTTCCGAGCCCGTCCATAAATACGATGCTTTTCAGCCCTTCGGGGTTGAGGCCGTTTTTGAGGTCGTTTTCGTAGAAAAAGAGTGCGTCCGAGAGGCGCGGTTTGAGCACCCTTTCGTTTCCGGCGACAACCTGCGAAAAGTCGTCTGTTTTGGCGTTGGAGACCACCACGAAACTGTTGTGAAGCACCCCGTCCTTGAAGACGGGGAAGTAGCGCTGGTGCTCTTTCATACTCGTCATTATCACTTCCGGCGGAAGCTTCAGGAAACTCTCGTCGAAACGGCCGAGCAGCGGCGTCGGGTACTCGGTTATGGCTACGATCTCGTCGAGAAGTTCGCCGTCTCTGCCCACCTTTACACCGTGCTCCTCTTCGATACGCTCGAAACCTTTGAGTATCTTTTCGGCCCTCTCGTCGGCAAATAGCTCCACGCCGCCCTTTTCGAGAATCTCGAAGTACTCTTTGGGCGACTCCACCCTGACCGGCTCGAACGACACCTGCCTGTGGACCCTCGTGGTATCCGAGCTCTTAACCCCGAAAAGCTCGAGCGGCACCGTCTCGTTTCCGAAAAGCGGCAGAATCCATCTGACGGGGCGTATGAACTCCTCTTTGCGCTCACCCCATCTCATCATCTTTCCGAAACGCATAGAGGCGATCCAGTCGCGGACCATCCCCTCCAGCAGCGAAACGGTCGGCTCTCCTTCTATGAGCTTTTTATAGTAGAGCACCTCTTTGCCGCCCTTTTGGCCCCTTCCTATCTCGTCGAGGGAAACGCCGCACTTTTTGGCGAAGCTCTCGGCGGCCCTTGTGGGCGCGGAATCTTTGAAGGCTATCTGAACCGGCGGGCCGAAAAGCTCCTCTTCGCTGTCGGGCTGGCGCACCGGAAATTCAGGGTGCCAGAGCACGAGGCGCCTGGGGGTGTAAGAGAACTCGAACTCCGTCAGAAGGCGGTTGCGCTCCAGTATGTCGGCCCACGAGCGCTCTATCCGGTCTAAAATCTTAAGCAGCGGTACGGCGGGAAGCTCCTCCACACCGATCTCTATAAGCAGAGGTTTGGTCATAGTGTCTCCATAGCGGGAAAAATTGACCCGATTTTATCGAAAATTTGATTAAGATCACCTCTAATCGGAAACGAAGCAGTCGACCGTCATCCTCTTTCGACAGGTGCTTCGCGCCCTTCGGGACGTCGACGAAAGCTGAAAATCGCTGACCGCTTCGCTGCCTAAGGCTAAAGCGCGATTTTCGGCCGGCTTTCGTTCGACTCGCTTCCGCAGGTCTCGCTGCGGTGACGGTCGACTGCTTCGTTCCACTTTTTAACCGACACCTAACCGCCGTTTCGCTATAATCGCGATTATTTTCATCCGGCGAGGTCTTTAATGAGCGAAAAAAAGGGTTACAACCCTCACGAATTTGAAGAGAAGTTCTACAAAACATGGGAAGAGCGCGGCTATTTCGAGATAGACGGCAACAAACATATACAAAAAGAGGGCAGAAACTTCTGCATAATGATGCCGCCGCCCAACGTTACGGGCAGCTTGCACATAGGCCACGCGCTTACGTTCACGCTTCAGGATATCATGGTCCGCTACAAGCGGATGGACGGCTTCAGGACACTCTGGCAGCCCGGCACCGACCATGCGGGCATAGCCACGCAGAACGTGGTGGAGAAGCAGTTGCTCGCCGAGGGCAAAACGAAAGAGGAGCTGGGGCGAGAAGAGTTTTTGAAGCGCGTCTGGAGTTGGAAAGAGCAGAGCGGCGGTATGATCGTGCACCAGATGCGAAAGCTGGGCGTCTCTCCGGCGTGGAGCCGTGAACGCTTCACGATGGACGAGGGGCTAAAAAGCGCCGTCAAAAAGGCGTTCGTCAAGCTCTACGAAGAGGGGCTGATAGTACGCGGCAACTACATGGTGAACTGGTGCACCCACGACGGCGCGCTCAGCGACATAGAGGTCGAGTACGAGGAGCACGACGGAAAGCTCTACCACATACGCTACCCCCTAGCCGACGAGGAGAACTACGTAGTGGTGGCCACCACGAGACCCGAAACCTACTTCGGCGACACCGCCGTCATGGTCCACCCCGACGACGAGAGGTACAAACACCTCGTAGGCAAAAGGGTGATCCTGCCGCTCATAAAC
>JALSXE010000321.1:0-2768 GCA_027072755.1 Campylobacterales bacterium
CCACATGGAGACACCCATCAGTATGGGAAGAACGTAGTAGGGGTCCATGACGGAAAGATCGTGAATCCATAAAATCCACTCCGCACCTTTTAGCTCTATGGCATTGAGCAGAACCCGGTATATTGCAAAAAAGACAGGTATCTGCAGAAGCATAGGAAGGCATCCGCCCAGCGGATTCGCTTTGTGCTTCCTGTAGAGCTCCATCATATGGGCGTTCATCTTCTGCGGATCACCCTTGTATTTGGCCTGAATCTCCTTGATTTTGGGCGCAAGCTCCTTTAGCTTGTGCATAGATACCATACCCTTGTAGGTCAACGGATATAGGATGATGCGGATCAGGAAGGTAAGAGCGACGATCGTCCAGCCCCAGTTGGGAATAAAGCCGTGAAGCCACATCAACACTTTGAACATCGGCGCGGCTATGAACGTAAACCATCCGAACTCTATTATCTTTGTAAGTTCCGGATGGATGGCTTGAAGAATTTTATGCTCTTTCGGTCCGATGTATCCGTGTATCACCCTGCCGCTCTCACCGTTTACGAATAGAACGGGGTTCTCTTCCGCATCTTTGTTTACGACTACACTCAAGCCCTTGTCGAAGTCGTAAAAGGCTGTAGCGTAGTAGCGATCGAAAGCTACGGCTATACGGGCTTTCCTGAACGACTCGGTCCCTTTTGCGTCTCCGTCTTCGATTATCGTGAGTGTTCCGTCCGCCTCTTCAACCATTGCCCCGTGAACGGTATAGTTGTCTACTCTCAGGTCCGGCCTCACACCGGGAGAGATGTAGAAAGGTCTCGGTTCACTGAGCCGGACCGTAGTCTCATAGTGGTGGTCGGGAAAAATCTTTACCTCTTTTTCGACAATCAGACCGGAAAGATCCTGCCTGAATGTGATCGTCTTTGCAGAACCGTTCAGCTCCACGGAAGAGACAGAGGCCGTATAAGGCGTTTTGAAAGCTAGTTCGTTGAGTGTCGGATCGCTGAAACGTATCTCGAGAGGCTTCGGTATTTTCGGAGCGTTAAAGAGTTTTAGCTCCTCTCCCTCCTCGTTTCTGTACTGCCTGTCTTTCAGATAGACCTGGCTTATGCGACCGAGAGCATCGAACTCCATCGTCATGTTGGTCGTCTCTACTGTTGCGATGACTCTCTCAAGAGCACCTTTTTGCACAGGTGCGGCTTTCGTTTTCACACTTTGCCGAGAAACCTCGGTTGCGGGTGCCGCAGGCGCCCCGGAAGATGTCGTACCGTGTACGGTATCACCGCTCTCCTTCTGCACGCTTCGGTTGGCTTCCATGGCACCTGGAGCCGCCTTTGGCATAAACAGGTAATCATAACCGATAAAGACGATAAGGGAGAGCACAGTCGCTATGATAACCCTCATCTGTGTACTCATATTGTCTATCACGAACGGCCTTTCGAAAAAATATTTTTTATAACGTTCCATCTCTTTTTGCGACTATCCGGCACATACCAGTATCTAATGCTGCATGAACGGTCACAAAACCTTGCATCTTTGGATGGATTGACTGAAATTTTGGGGTAATCGATCCCGCCGACGAAGAGCTGGTTGCAGCGAAGTATCCTGAGCATCGACAGAAAGAGTGCTTTGAAAAGGTTGGGGTTTGTCTCGAGCTGCCATTTGGCATACTCTGAACAGGTCGGATAGTAGCGGCAGCTTCCATAACCCAAAAGTGTAAAGAACCTCTGGTAGATTTTCAAAAAGCCCGATAATACGCTTCTGATCATTTCGTTTGCCCAATTTTCAATCGTTTTACAGCCCGCCTGAAGGCCTTTTCGAGTTCATCGAACGGAACTTCGAGAACCGGCTGCTTAGCCACCAGCACGTAGTCGCCCTCGGCCAGCATCGGAGCAATTTTTATAAAAAGGGCTCTGAGCCTCCTTTTGGCCCTGGCCCTTTTGACGGCGTTGCCGATCTTTTTACTGGCTACGAAACCGACCCTGCAGCCACCCCTTCGCGGTACCGCAAAGAGTACAAAAGCGGGGTCGTGCCAGCGCTTGCCGGCCTTGTAGACCCTGTCGAAATCGGCGGTACGCTTGAGGGATTCGAAGTGGATCAGACCGCCAATCGCTTACGGCCTTTCGCACGGCGTGCATTGATTATTTTACGTCCGTTTTTTGTCTTCATTCGGGTACGGAAACCGTGGGTCCTCTTGCGCGGAGTGTTATGCGGTTGATAGGTTCGTTTCATCTATCTGTCCTTCTGGTTTTGGATTTAAGCCTGATATTTTAATTAAATTTCGCTTAACGGCAGTTTAGGGTTTCGTCGTACGTAAACTCGGCCCTATCGAAATTTCTGCTGTCGGAGGGTACTGCAGTCGCTCTCCTTGATGTTGTACCTGAAAAGCTCTCTCTTGGTAGGAGCCGAGATGTACCTGTATGATATCGTTATACCGCTTTGCAAAAAGCGCCGCGAAGTTGCACAGACTCCGGCGGTTACGTTTCTTTTCATGCGTTCGGCGCCCTCTTTTATCAGAGTCTCGTCGCTCTTTGGGGCTGCATCTATCTCGAAGGTATATGCCAGAGTCTGACCCTCCGCGGAGATCGCGATCAGTTGTGTGAACCTATCCACTCTTTTTGGAACCTCTCTGGAGAGCTCTTCGGCTGCCGCCATCACTACATTTCTGTTCTGAGTCTCCATCTTTTCGGCCATATCGCCGCAGAAAGCTGCCGTAAGCGAAAAAGCCAGCATCAGAAGGTAAAATTTTCCCATTATCCTCTTCCCCGAAAATTTGACCGATTATATCATAC
>JALSXE010000322.1:0-10655 GCA_027072755.1 Campylobacterales bacterium
TTCACGACGAGAAACATCCCAATGCGGTAACAGACCATGTGGATTCGTTGAGTGCCAAAGGGTGGAACTACGATGCCGGCGGGCTCGAAGCCACCGCAAACGGCGGAACTCCGGTACTTTGTGCGGTCTGTCACAAGAGCAACGCACTGCCGGGTACTGGAGTGGACAATCTGGTCTCTCTGACTCACGCGCTGCACAGGAAACATGCGAATGTCGTAGATCCTTCTACCGGGAAAAAGCTCGACGAGAGCACGAGCAGGGATGCCTGCTACAGATGCCACCCCGGAGCCGTTACGGAGTGCCTTCGCGGAGCCATGGGAAAAGCGAAATATAGTGACGGCAGTAGCAAAATGCAGTGCCAGAGCTGTCACGGCGGCATGAGTGCGGTCGGCAACAGCGGCAGGGAGGGGTGGCTCGACCTGCCCGCCTGTCAGAACTGCCACCAAAACGGCAAGAGATATACCGCGGCCGTTACCGATACGGCGACGGGAGAGCTTCGGGTCTCTTCGGATGAGAGATTCGCCACCGATCCGGACACACCTGTGGCAGGAAAGAGCCTCTACCGCTACAGCAGGGGGCATGGAGGCCTGCAGTGTTCGGCGTGTCACGGTTCGACCCATGCCGTATACCCCTCTTCGAGACCGGAGGACAATATCCAGAGCATCGCCGCACAGGGTTATGCCGGAGCTCTCAGAGAGTGCGACGTGTGTCATACCAAGATGCCGAGCGGCGTGGATTTCGGCGGTCCGCACGGCATGCACGAAGTGGGTCAAAACTGGGTATTCAACCACGGCGATCTCGCCAGGTACGACAAGAGCAGATGCGAAACCTGCCACGGATCCGACTATCGCGGCACCGTACTTTCGAAAGTGGCCGTTTTCAGAAAACTCTATGTAGGTTTTAATACCAAAACGTACAGATACTACTCGGCCGGCGATATGGTTAGCTGCTACGACTGTCACGACGGACCGAACGGCCCCTGACATTTAAATCTCTTGAAATCTTCCAATATCCAGGCGGTCCGGCCCGCACGACGGGCACGGCCGCCCGCGGCAAAACCTATCGACCACCGGATTATCGGCGCACCGACCAATGAACTGAAAGTTTTTATGCGGCGGCTTGTTTCAAAATCAAGAGAAACCTCCCCGATATTTTTAATCTTCGTACGGCTGGATAGCGCTTTATATTACTTGCTTATATAAATAAACTTGACACAAATGCGCTCAATTTAGTATAATCGATTTGGCATTTTGAGAAAGAAGTGCTAAAATAGTGTCATGAAAAGAAAGTACGAAGCGATTCTGGAGACGGTTGTCAGAACATTTTTGCAGACGCACGAGCCTATAGGTTCGGCGATGCTCAAAGATAAGCTTCCGTTCGAGATCGCACCGGCGACTATCCGCTACTACTTCAACAAGATGGTAGAGCGCGGAGAGTTGACGCAACTGCACAAAAGCAGCGGGAGGATTCCCACCGAGAGCACGATGAAGCAGTACTGGCGTAAACATCTCAAAGAGCTGGAGCTGCTTACCGATGCGATGAACGAAGTTGCCCAGATCAGCGAGGAGGAGAACCTATTCATGCTCTTCAAGCCGGTCAGGAGCAACCGTTTGAGGGCCATAGAACGTGTCGGAGAGCGCTATCTGCTTTTGGTGTTCGAGCACGACGAGTACGCCATTCGTTACCAGAACCAGTTGGAGAGCTTCCTTCGCGATCTCGTAGGTTACGAGCTCGAAGATGTCAAACGGATCGCCAAAGATGTCGGGATAATGTCTCTGTACTACAAAATGCGTGCGAAAAACGACGAAGAGGTGACATCCGTAAACATGGAAGCCCTCATAGAGGTGGCCGGCAAAAAGAGCGGCTGGGGCAGACGGAACATTCGCGCATTTCTCGACGGCGATATCATCGAAGAGCTTGGCTACGGGCTCTATTTCGACCCTTTGCTGCCGAGAGGATTCATGGCGCTGAGGGTGGATTCGGTGATAGAGAAGAGGCCTATGAAGATGCTCTGCATCGGTGCGATAGACCAGGATTTTACGAAGATTTTCAAGGAGGTTCGAGATTATGGCTGAGAAACGTAAAGAAGAGCTTGCCAAAGAGGAGAAGGAGAGTGCCGCTCCCAAAGAGGAGTCGCCCGAAAGCGAAGAGCATACCGAAGCTTCAGGCGACGAAAAGGAGGATAGGCTGAAAAAGTGCGAAGAGGAGCTGAAGGCGTGCGAAGACAAGTATCTGCGTATGCACGCCGAGTTTGAAAATATCAAAAAGAGGATGGAGCGGGAGAAGGAGAAGAGTGTGGCATACGCACAGGAGCAGTTCGCAAGAGACCTGCTCCCGGTTATGGATTCGCTCGAACTCGCTCTCGCCTCCATACCTACACCCGAGGAGGGGGCCGACGAACATCTGCAGAAGCTGAAAGAGGGAGTGGAGCTGACACTCGACCAGTTTACGAAGACGTTCGAAAAGCACCACATAAAGGTTGTGGAGATAGAGGAGGGTTTCAACCCCAACTTCCATGAGGCGGTCATGCAGGTCGAGAGCGACGAGCACGAGAGCGGTCAGATCGTTCAGGTGCTTCAGAAAGGGTATACCTACAAAGAGCGACTGCTAAGACCCGCGATGGTCAGTGTGGCGAAGTAGTTTTGCGACTCAGGTAGCAGAACGGAAAAGAGAAGTTGAGTATAATAGACTCAACTAAAAAAATCAATCAATTTCTGGAAGGAGAAGAAGATGTCAAAAGTTTTGGGAATAGACCTCGGAACCACCAACTCCGCGATGGCGGTATTCGAGGGGGGCGAAGGAAAGATCATCGCCAACAAAGAGGGAAAGAATACCACCCCGTCCGTAGTCGCGTTTACCGACAAGGGTGAGGTTCTTGTCGGAGATCCGGCGAAGAGACAGATGGTTACAAACCCCGAAAAGACGATCTATTCGGTCAAGCGAATCATGGGTCTCATGTGTAACGAAGAGAAGGCGGCGGAGGCGAAGAAGCGCCTGCCGTACCATGTAATAGACAAAAACGGCGCATGTGCCGTAGAGGTCGACGGAAAGACCTATACACCGCAGGAGATTTCGGCCAAGATTCTTATGAAGATGAAAGAGGACGCCGAAGCCTACCTGGGCGAAGAGGTTACCGAGGCCGTCATCACCGTACCCGCGTACTTCAACGATTCGCAGCGTAAAGCCACAAAAGAGGCGGGAACGATCGCAGGTCTGAACGTGCTTAGGATCATCAACGAGCCGACGGCGGCGGCACTTGCATACGGCCTTGACAAAAAAGAGGCCGAAAAGATCTGTGTCTATGACCTGGGCGGCGGTACATTCGACGTTACCATCCTCGAGACCGGCGACAACGTCGTAGAGGTTCTGGCGACCGGCGGTGACGCGTTCCTGGGCGGCGACGACTTCGACAACAGGCTCATTGACTACGTCGCCGAAGAGTTCAAGAAGGAGAACGGCATAGACCTCAAAGCCGACGTAATGGCGCTACAGCGTCTGAAAGAGGCTGCGGAAAACGCGAAAAAAGAGCTCTCTACAGCTCAGGAGACCGAGATAAACCTGCCGTTCATCACCGCGGATGCGAGCGGTCCGAAGCACCTCGTCATGAAGATTACGCGAGCCAAGTTCGAGAGTCTGATTACCGATCTGGTAGACTCTACGATTACAAAGATAGAGGAGGTTCTCAAAGATTCCGGCCTTAGCAAAGGCGAGATCAAAGAGATCGTTATGGTCGGCGGATCTACACGTATTCCGCTGGTTCAGGAGAAGGTCAAAAACTTCTTCGGCAAAGAGTTGAACAAATCGGTAAACCCAGATGAAGTGGTCGCCATAGGCGCGGCTATTCAGGGCGGAATCCTCAAAGGAGACGTAAAAGACGTTCTGCTTCTTGACGTTACGCCTCTTAGTCTGGGTATCGAGACTCTCGGCGGCGTGACAACCAAGATTATAGAGAAGGGAACCACGATTCCGGTCAAGAAGTCCCAGGTCTTCTCTACCGCCGAGGACAACCAGCCGGCCGTTACGATACATGTAGTTCAGGGTGAGCGTGAGATGGCCAAGGACAACAAATCTCTCGGACAGTTCGAACTGACAGGTATTCCGCCGGCGCCGCGCGGTGTACCACAGATCGAGGTTACGTTCGATATCGATGCCAACGGTATTCTGACCGTAAGTGCGAAAGACAAGGCCACAGGCAAGTCTCAGGAGATCAAGATTACAGGATCTTCGGGTCTCAGCGAAGAGGAGATCGAAAGAATGGTGCGCGATGCGGAGGCTCACAAAGAGGAGGACCGCAAACGCAAAGAGCTTATCGAAACCAAGAATCAGGCGGACGCTCTTGTTTACCAGACCGAAAAGAGCCTGAGCGAAGTGGGTGAAAGCCTCGAAGCTTCCGAAAAAGAGAAGGTTCAGGCCGCACTCGACGCTCTCAAAGAGACCCTCAAAAACGAGGATGCCACAAAAGAGCAGATAGAAGAGAAGGTCAAGGCGCTTACCGAAGTGAGCCATAAACTCGCGGAGGCCATGTATAAAAAAGAGCAGGGCGGCGCCCAGCAGGAGGGCGGAGCCAAAAAGGGCCCCGAAGACGAAGACGTAATCGACGCCGAAGTCGAGTAACCCGAAAGTGCGGGGGATCCTTTCCCCTGCCGCCTGACGATCTCCTCTGAATATGGAAAAATATCTACACCCCTTTCCTCCCGTAATAGACGAAAACTCCAAGATACTTATTTTAGGCTCCTTTCCGAGCATAAAGTCTTTCGAAGAGAGCTTCTACTACGCACACCCCAGGAACCGGTTCTGGCCGATACTCTCCGCCATCTACGATATGCCCGCAGAGAGTCGTGAAGAGAGAGTCGCACTGCTAAAGAGCGCCAAAATCGCGCTTTGGGACGTCGTAGCAGAATGCAGGCGTAGAAACTCCGCCGACTCGAACCTGAAAGAGTGTGTACCGAACGATATACCGTCACTTTTAAGGGAGTACCCGAATATAGAGAAGATTCTCTTTACCGGCAAAAAGGCGTACACTCTTTTTGAGAGATATTTTGCAAAAGAGATAGAGCTACCGACGGCGCTTCTGCCCTCCCCTTCACCGGCTTATGCATCGATGAGTTTTGAGGATAAGCTGAAAGCCTGGAGAGAGGTGCTCGGCAGGTAGTGCCTATTTTTTGCCCATTCTTTTAACCGTATTATGCTAAAATCTGTTTATGGATTCGATTTTTATAGCCAGGCAGCCTGTAGTGACCGTCTCGAAAGAGCTGTTTGCACATGAGCTGCTCTTCAGAGATTTTAGCGAGAGTCCCGATAACGCGGGCGAACAGAGCGTACAGAACGATCTCTACGCAACCAGCAGAGTCGCCGTAAATGTTCTAAACCAGTTTGGAATAAACAGGCTTGCCGGCGATAAAGATCTGTTTATCAACGCCGATGAAAGATTCATAAACGGCGATTTCATCACCATGCTTCCCAAAGAGCGTTTTGTCATAGAGATACTCGAAGATGTAAAAATCGACGGTCGGCTCGTTTCGAGAATCAGGGAGCTTAGAGATTCAGGATACAGATTCGCGATAGATGACGTAGTTTTTGACGAAGATTTTTTCGGCAGATACGGGTCCATTCTGCCGTTTGTAGAGATATTGAAGATAGACATTCGCGAAAATGATGTGGAGAGTGTCAAATCCATGATTGAGCGCCTTGGAGTTTACCGACACCTTCTTTTTCTGGCCGAGAAGGTGGAGAACATGCAGGAGTTTAGGCAGTACAAAGATGCTGGCTGCACCCTTTTTCAGGGATACTTTTTCGCGAAACCGGAGGTGAGAGAAAAGAGATCTCTCGACCCCGCAATGCAGACGCTTCTGGAGCTTACCGGGCTGCTTTCGAAGGACTCTTCCGCACCGGCCGAGATAGCTGCCGCGTTCGAGGGGGCTCCCGATCTGGCACTGCAGCTTCTTCAGTTTCTAAACTCCTCGCATTTCGCTTTCAAAAGCCCGATTAGATCGATTTCACATGCTGTCATGATGATAGGAAAGGGCGAACTTCTTACATGGCTCTATATGCTGGCATACGCAAACGGAAATATCTCGAAGATAGAGATCTCTCCTCTCGTCTCGCTTGCGGGTTTCAGATCTAAACTTATGCGAAAGATATCGAAGCTTCATGCCGATAGAAAAGAGCTGCAGGATATGGCCTCTTTTACGGGTACACTCTCTCTGGCCGACTCGCTTTTCGAGATGCCGTTGAGCGATATTTTGAGTGAAATCGAGGTGGATGAGTCGATAAGAGCCGCACTTTTGCACAGGAGCGGAATTTTGTACGATTATCTCGAGATCGCAAAGAGTATCGAAATAGCCGACTTTAAAAAGTGTATAGATAGAGCGAGGCAGATCGGCGTGGATATGGCGGAGCTCGAGAACTCTATCCTTGAAAGCTATTGATACATAAAGAAGAGTCGATATTTTCTATGATGAAGATCAAATATATTTTTTAACCTGTCGGCAACAGCTTTCCGGAATGGGTAGGAGAGATATAATGCACTCCTAAAGCGGATGTCGAGAGGAGAGAATGAAAAAGATAGAAGAGTTCATAAAAAAAGAGTCGTCTGCCGGGATAGTGCTCATATTTGTTACGATTGTGGCGCTTATTTTGCAAAACAGCCCGCTGTCGGAGCTCTACAGCAGCTTTTTGCATACACCTGTTGAGGTCCGTTTCGGAGCGCTTCAGATAGCCAAACCGCTTCTTTTGTGGGTCAACGACGGATTGATGGCCGTCTTCTTCTTCCTGATAGGCCTCGAGGTAAAGCGTGAAGTGATGGAGGGGCACCTCTCCTCAGTCAAACAGGTGGCGCTGCCCGGTATCGCGGCAGTCGGCGGCATGATCGTACCCGCACTTGTCTATATTATCTTCAACAAGGGTGAATCTTTCGCGATGAACGGCTGGGCGATTCCGACCGCCACCGATATAGCGTTCGCCCTCGGTATTCTCTCTCTACTCGGTAGCCGCGTACCTGCATCTTTGAAAATATTTCTGATGGCGCTCGCTATCATCGACGACCTTGGAGCCATTATCATCATAGCGCTCTTCTACACCAGCGAACTGTCGATGCTCTCCATCGGAGTCGCTTCGGCTTCTCTTGCGGTTCTTTTCATACTCAACCGTATGGGAGTTGCTAAAAAAGCGGCATATATACTTGTCGGAATTGTTTTATGGGTCAGTGTGCTCAAATCCGGTGTGCACGCAACGCTGGCAGGCGTGGCTCTGGCCTTCTTCATACCTTTGAACGTAAAAGCGAGTGACGGAAAGAGCTTTTCGATGTCCAAAGAGATGGAGCACGATCTCCACTACTGGGTAGCGTTTATGATTCTGCCGCTCTTTGCCTTCGTCAATGCGGGTGTCGATCTGCGGGGAATCTCGCTTGACGAGATGTTCGGCCCTGTGCCGATGGGTATCATGCTCGGCCTCTTCATAGGAAAACAGCTGGGAGTATTCGGCTTCAGCTGGCTCGCTATCAAACTGAAGCTGGCTTCGCTTCCCGAGGGGAGTAGCTGGCGCCAGCTCTACGGAGTGGCGGTACTGACCGGAATAGGGTTTACGATGAGTCTTTTTGTGGACTCTCTGGCATTTAGCGACAGTCAGGTTTACAAGTATGCGGACAAACTGGCGATTCTGCTCGGATCGTTTCTCTCCGGAATCGTAGGTTATCTGATACTGCGAGGCTCTAAATCGCCTTCAGGCACCAAATAAGAGAGAGTCTTGCGGGCTCGCACCCGCAAATATTTTAGAGCTTATTATAATGTTACGCAAATTCCGGGCCGAGCCCGCAATTTGGCAGGGCCTGACGGCCCTACAACCCCCTGAAGCTTCGAAATCATGGATTTCGAGATGATGTTACGCATTTTGCGTAAACCATTCATGTTACGCAAATTCCGGGCCGAGCCCGCAATTTGGCAGGGCCTGACGGCCCTACAACCCCCTGAAGCTTCGAAATCATAGATTTCGAGAGGATGTTACGCATTTTGCGTAACATCGGTTATACTTTTCAAAAACTCCTTTAACTCCTTTTTGTTTCTACAGGAGGCGAAGCAGCTGCTTCTTGCGCACACGAGGTAGTCAGGCTCCGTTTCACTCTTGAAAAGAATATAGGGGTATGAGAGTTCGTAAGAGAGGTTCTTTATGTCGGCGAGACGGTTGGGCAGCGATTTTATTACGAACCCCTCTTTTAGGTAGTTTACGGCGGCCGAGACGAATGTGGCGTGCCACATGGGCTGTTTGACTATCTTGATCGAGTTGTACTCGAGCGTCTTGAAGGCGATATCTGTGTATTCTCCTCCAAGCAGCATTCCAAGTTTTATAAGCACTTTCGTCATAACGGCCGAGCTTGCCGGGTAGCTCGTATCTGATATATCCGCGATAGTCGGAAACTCACCCCTGCTGAAGTACCACTTGCCGCTATCGTAAAAGAGCTTTTTCGCCTTTTCGGCAAGCTCCTGCGCCAAAAACAGCCACCTCTCTTCGAATGTCGTGCCGTAAGCCTGCAGCAGAGCATCGCAGAGATAGGCGTAATCTTCGAGAAACGCTTCGATCTTCGGCTCTTTTCCCATCAGTACGGAGTGGTAGAGTACCCCCTCTTTGTACATAAGATCCAAAAGGGCGTTCAAAGAGGTCTCGGCGTCTTTGAGATAACTGCTGTCGATCTCCGCGGCGATGAAGAGACTCTTTACCATCATGGCGTTCCATGATGTAATAACTTTCCTGTCGATAAACGGGTAATTTCTCGTTGTGCGCATCTTTTTTAGCAGCCGTCTTACGTCACTCCACCACGGATAGTCGACAAGGGGGTCGTTTCTTACTATATTTCTGCCCTCGAAGTTTCCGTGCGGGGTTATGTTCAGGTCCTTGCATATCTCTTTTGTCTCGGTTTCGCTCCACCCCTCCTTTATGAGCGCCTCTTTTACCTCTTCGTAGCTGTATGTGAAGTAGACCCCCTCTGCCCCGTCGCTGTCGGCGTCGCTGGCACTGAAGAAGAGGCCGTTTTTCATCATCTTCTCTTTCATGAACGAGATCGTCTCTTCGGCTACATTGAGATAGAACCGATCTTCGGTCAGACGGTAGGCCCGAAGGTATGTTTCGCAAAGCAGGGCGTTGTCGTATGTCATCTTCTCGAAGTGAGGCACCAGCCAGATATCGTCGGTGCTGTAGCGGCAGAAACCGCCGTCGACAAGATCGTAGATGCCGCCTTTCGCCATGCTTTTGAGTGTCTTCTCCACCATATGCAGAGGCTCCGGCCTTTTGGTCAGCATATGGAGTTCAAGCAGCAGGTTAAGTGCCGAGGAGTGAGGAAATTTGGGGGCTTTGGAGAAGCCGCCGTACTCTTTGTCGAAGAGATCTTCGCACCGGTTTATGGTGCGGTCGATAAGGGAGAGGTCTAGTTTCGTCGCTTTTACCGCTCCATCTTTCGGAGTGAGAAAGCTCTGGATCTCATCTGCGTTTTTTACGATGCTCTCGGGCGCCTCTCTCCACTTTTTGTCGATTATCTCTATCAGTTCCATGAAGCCCATCATGTTGTATTTTCTCTTCGGAGGTATGTATGTGCCGGCGAAAAATGGCTTCTTGTCGGGCGTCATGAAGATGGAGAGAGGCCATCCGCCCGGACGCTGGTTCAAAAGGGCGTGTACCGACTGGTAGTGTTTGTCTATATCGGGCCGCTCCTCCCTGTCAACCTTTATCGATACGAAGCGGCTGTTCAGAAAATTTGCTATCTTTTCATCTTCGAAGACTTCGCGCTCCATTACATGGCACCAGTGGCAGCTGCTGTAGCCGATGCTCAAAAATATAGGCAGGTTTAGCTCCGCCGCTTTTTCAAACGCCTCATCTGTCCACGGGTACCAATCTACAGGATTGTTCGCATGCTGCTGCAGATACGGTGAGTCTTCTTTTGCCAATCTGTTTGCCATATGTATCCCCTTTTTCTCCAACCGATTTTTTACGGCACGATAGTTTAAGCGGATGTTAGCGCCTTTTTTATAAAAAGTTCCACCGATGCCGATATTAAAATGTTCATATGGTAAAAGTGCACATTTGCTACACAAAGAAGCGTTAAAATCGGAGTGATCCGCATAATTCGTACAATGACCGCTGCGCCGGCGTACCCTGCGGGAACGGAAAGGAGTGAAGTTTGGAAAAATCGGTATTACTGGCCATCTCGGCCCTGTTTGTTGCGACATCTCTGAACGCCTATTCTGCAAAAGGGATGGTTGCATACAAGAAGCTCTGCAAACATTGTCACGGTTCCGGCTTTAAAGGGGCGGCGATGCTTACGAGTGACGAGTGGGAGGAGATGTTTGCAAAAAAGGCGAAAAAGCTCAAAGAGGTTCACAAAAGCGATTCGGAGGCGAATAAGGTGATGGAGTCACCATATTTCAAACGCCGAATGGATGCCCTGGGCAGATTCTTGCGCAACAACGGAAACGACATGGGAGTGGTTAGAAGCTGCGACGGTCTAAATTGCGGATAGGTCCGCTATAACATCGGTTATAATAAGGCTTCGAGATTGATGTTACGCAAATTCCGGGCTAAGCCCGCAATTCGGCAGGGCCTGACGGCCCTACAACCCCCTGAAGCTTCGAAATCCAAGATTTCGAGAGGATTTTACGCTTTTTGCGTAA
>JALSXE010000323.1:0-10553 GCA_027072755.1 Campylobacterales bacterium
AAGTTCTGTCCCGTCGGCGCACTCGATTGTAACCTCTATCGGCTCGTCCGGCATTACCCGGATATTCTCCCGGTCGACCGGAGATTTGTCTATGAATCTCAGGTTTGTCAGTACAACCTCCGCCAGGTTGGGCATTGCATTCACTATATCGGCTTTCAATGTATCCGGCAAAAGCGGATGCTTTATGAAGGTAAACGGCTCGTTTTTCAAAAAAGCCGCTTTGGCAAGTGATGTTTTGAGTCGCAAAAGACCGTCGGCATAACCGAGTACCGTTGCATCTTCACTAAGCGGCATACCGTTGTAGAAGTTGTATAGCGTAACTCTCTTCTGATCTGAGAAGAAGTTGACAAAAATCTCCTCCTCTCCCCCTTTGGCACAGAAGTCGTACTTGGCGGTACCGTAACAGATCTTCCCCTCTCCAAAGAGTCTCGACTGCTCCATATATCGATCGATTCTCCCCATCAAAGAGTCGTAACTATCCCCTTCGTCTACGATTGTAAGCGCCGCATGACGCATGGCCACACCCGTATCTTTCAGCAGTGTCTCCTGTATATTTTTTGCAACCTGTACCGCACGATGGAGATGAAGATCTTTGAGAAAGGTCATGAGCATCCCCTTTTCACACAGCATCAAAACGGAGAAGTCGGTAAGCTCCTGAAGAGTCGTTACCGCATCCTCGAACGCCGTCTCGGTATCGGACTCCGGCAGCTTCATCTCCAAACAGAGCATCGCCAAAGAGACGCCGTTTCTTTTTACAAAGCGTATATGCGATTTGACTATCCCGCGATTCAGTGCCGCCGCATACTCGGTCCGGTCGCCTTCCGCTTTCATATCGGTTTCACCACCACCATTATTACGATGATTATCATCAGAATCGTGGGCACCTCGTTGTAGGCTCTGAAAAACTTGCCGCTCTTTTTGCATCTGCCGGCATGGAGCCTCTTTTTAAACCACCCGAGCGAAAAGTGGTAGGCCACCAGCAGAAGAGCCGCAGTCAATTTAATATGGAGCCACATGCCGCTTTGAAACAGTGCCGGGTTGAGCGCTATCATGGCAGATCCGCTCAAGATGGTCGCCCACATCGCCGGTACGCCTATGAAGTTGTAGAGCTTGTTCTCCTGAATCTTCACAACCTCGACGAAGCCCTCGTTATCCGCATGCTCCTGATGGTATACATAGAGCCTTGGCTGATAGAAGAGCATCGCCATCCAGCTCATAAAGCTCATTACGTGAAACGCGAGTATCCAGTTGTAATATTCCATTCTACCTTTTCCTTGGAACGATAATCTCTCCTGTTTTCCGCAGGAGCCGCTCCGGCGGGCCACAGGAGAAAGATATATATGCCGAAAGTGATGTATGGCGGGTGAAGGGTGCCGAAGGGCTCTGAGACAGAGCCTTCATACGGCTTAGCGTATCACCCGAACACTCTCGTGCGTATATCGAAAACGACAAAAGCAAAAACAGTACCAAAAATATTAGAAGTTCAAGTTTTAGACGCTTCGTGCAGAGAAAATGCCCCAAAAGGGACATCTATGCTCTACGGTCTACATCAGGCCGCGCATCATAAGATTCCAGTACATAGGCTTGAGCAGATAGAGGTCAAACGCCCACCATATCCACCGCGGTTTCGTCGGATCGAGCGGAAAAGAGGGTGCCGGCCCGTCGTAGTTGAACTCCGCGAGCATGATCTTTCCGTACTGGGTCTTTAGCGGACACACCGTGTAACCGTCGAATTTGGCGGGCAGTTCTTTACCCTCCATCGCGGCTGTAAGGTTTTTCTGGATCACAGGGCCGTGGTGTCGTGCCGAACCGCCGGTTTTACCCAACGGAATCCCGAGAATGTCGCCTATTCCGAAGACATTTTTGTATTTCATATGCTGCAGGGTGTAGCGGTCGCACGCAAGCCACCCTTTCGCCGTACCCTTCTGCCATCCGAGCGGAGAGTCTGCAACGGCGTCGACCGCCTTCATAGGAGGGACGACATGAATGAAATCGTACCCTATCTCCACCCGCTCTTTTTTGGTAACCATTTCGTACTCTTCAAGATCGGGGTCGTACTCACCTTTCACCTGATATACATGCTCGAACGTGGCGATCTTTTTTGCAGGATCGATCTTGCGAAGGATATGGTTCCATTTGTCGGTGATGTTGCCGTACATAGGGGTCACTTCGTCGACAAGCGTCTTGTTGTACCCGGGCAGTCCGAATAGCTTGTTACCTTTCTTGCAAAAAAGCGCTTTTACGTTCCGGTGCACGTCTCTTCCGCCTTCAGGACCGTTTCCCCGTAGAAAGTCATCGCTCAGATATAGTATCTGCTGGGGCGCCCCGCCGCACTTTATGGGTGTATCGGGCTGAGTATAGAGAGCGGTTACCGGATTCTCTTCGCTCGCCTTCTCCGCGGCGGCCCTGAGCTGCTTGAACCACTCCCATGTCGCGGTACCTCCGCGCGCGGTCCCCTTTACCGGGTCGTTCAGGTATACACTCGAAATGCCCTCTTTCCCGACAAGCTCCGGCCGCATCCCCTCGATCCCTTCGTAGTCATACTGCAGGCCCGTCGCAACCACGAGAAAATCGTACTTCACCTTCCCGTTTTTGGATGTCTCGACAAGATTGGCATCGGGGTCGAAACTTTTGGCCTCGTCTCTTATCCACTTGACACCGTCGGGCATAAGATCCGAATTCGGTTTTCTGATTTCGCTCTCGGTATAGAGCCCGGCCGCCATGAAGACCTGCCCGGGCTGATAGAGATGTATGTCGTTGGGGGCTACAATCGTTATCTCCGCATTGGGGGCGGCACGGCGCAGGCGCGCGGCGACAAGAACCCCTCCGGTTCCTCCTCCCACAATGACTATACGCGCCTTCGACTTGCTTGCGGGCTCCTTATCCTCCTCGGCCCAAACCGGTCTGCCGCCGACCATTGCGGCGGCTCCGCCGAACCCCATAAGCTTCAGGGCGTCCCGTCGGCTGAGCCCCTCCTTTTTCAGGAGATCTTCGATAATCTCACCGCTTTCTATAAACTCTTTTTTATTCATAATATAACTCCGCTTTCTGCCTTGTGCTTGTATATATTATAGTATCCCCCGCTTAAATTGTATCTTATCCACCAAAATCTGTATCGAACGCCTTTCGTTAAACTCGTTCACCTGCACAGACCCCTTAACCGCAATCCGGTCTCCCTTTTTCACCTCTTTGCCAAACCCGAACCAGACGGCATCAATACGGTTACCGCCGTTGCCGATGACCATCTTTAGGTGTCTACCGTCCGCGCCTATGGTACGAGCTTCCATCACCTCGACATCGGAGATCAGAAATTTCGGGCGGCTGTTCGCCTCGCCATAGGGCTCGAAACGCTCCAGAAGCTCCATCAGCTCCCAGTCGATCTCCTCTATCGGGAGTATCCCCATGACATCGTCGGCCGGAACGAAAAGCATCGGGTCGAGTTTCGAGGCATGGGTACATATCTCTTCGGTGAAGGCCGCGATAGACTCTTTGGAAACGGTCAATCCGGCAGCCATCCTGTGGCCTCCGAAACCTACGATATGACTTTTGCTCCTCCGCAAAAGGTCAAACAGGTCCACCTCTCCTACGCTCCTGCCGCTCCCTTTCGCTCTCTCTCCCTCTATAGTAAGCACTATGGCCGGCTTTTTGAAGCGATCGACCAGACGGGAAGCGACGATCCCCACAACTCCTTCATGCCACCCCTCTTTCGCCACGACTATAACGGGGGCATCCGCATCCGCCATTAGGGTCGCCTCCCTGGCGGCCTCGGCCTCCGCGGCTTTTCGAAGGCGGTTCAGCTCCTCCAGCTTTAGCCAGCGCCGGCTCGCTTCCGCCATATCGGAAGACCTGAGAAACTTCAGAGCCTCCGAAGCGTCCGCCATTCTCCCGGCGCTGTTTAAGCGCGGCGCAATGGCAAATCCTATATCCATCGCCGCAAAGCTCTTTTTCCCAAGGTAGGCACGCACGGCTTCGAAAGCGGGCCTTTTCGAAACGGAGAGCATCGAAAGCCCCTTTTGCACCAGAGTGCGGTTGATCGACACAAGGGGCATGACGTCGGCCACGATGGCCACAGCAAGCAGATCGAGGAACCTGGACATGGCCAAGTTTATCCCGAGTCTCTTTTTCAGAGCTCCCACCAGAAACCACGCCACTTGCGCTCCGCAGATTTCCGGATAGGCGAAGCTGCACTCGCTCTTTTTCGGATTTACTACGGCGTAGGCGTCGGGGAGGCTCTCCGCAGTGGTGTGGTGATCGGTGATTATCAGGTCGATGCCTCTGTTTTTGCAAACCTCTGCCGCCTCGAAAGCGGTGATTCCGTTGTCGACGGTTACGACGACATCGGCATCGATCCTCTCAAGAAGCGCGGGAGAGATTCCGTAGCCGTCCCTGAAGCGGTTGGGTATCAGGGTCTCTACCGGGTAGCCTATAAGCTCGAAAAACTCCTCCATAATAGCCGTAGATACGACACCGTCGACATCGTAGTCCCCGACCACGGTAATTCTCTCCCCCCTCTCGACGGCCAGCGCGATCCGTTCGGCCGCTCTGGACATATCGTGCATATCGAAAGGGCTCGGAAGATCTTTGAGCTCTTTGAACCCGTCGCTGAAACGGGCATTTAAAATCGAGGCGATCTTCGCTTTCGTAAGGAGCGGCAGGCCGGACCCGCCGCCTCCCTCCGCAGATGCGGCAGGCCTACTCATTCTCTGAGTTTTTCGCCTCCAGGGAGGCTTTGGCGAATGCAAGTATCGAAGGGTTCGGGTCCTGCAGCCTCGACGTGAACTCGGGATGGAACTGCACGCCTAAAAACCAGGGGTGCCCCTGAACTTCTACGGCTTCTATGAGACCGTTGGACTCTCCGGAGACTATCATCCCCTTCTCTTCGAGTCGCTGTCTATATGCCGGGTTGGCTTCGTATCTGTGCCTGTGGCGTTCGTAGATGATCCTCTTTCCGCCGTACGCCTCGAAAAGCTTCGTACCCTCCTTGATCTCGCACGGGTATGCACCGAGTCGCATAGTTCCGCCCAGAGGGCTTTTATGTGTGCGCACCTGCTTCTGTCCCGACTGATCAATGAATTCGTCTATCAGGTAGATAATGGGCTCTTTGGTATCGGGGTCGAACTCCACGGAGTTTGCCTCTTTGAGCCCGAGTACGTTTCTTGCGTACTCGATCATACTAAGCTGCATCCCGAGACATATTCCAAGATATGGGATCTCGTTCTCCCTTGCATGGCGTATCGCGTCTATCTTCCCCTCCACTCCACGCACGCCGAATCCGCCGGCGACAAGTATGCCGTCCACATCGCCTATAGTCTCTTCGACCCCCTTCTCTTCGATATCTTCACTGTCCACCCAGCGGATATTTATCTTCGTATCGAGTGCGGCTCCCGCGTGAATGAGCGCTTCGGTCAACGACTTGTAGGACTCTTTGAGGTTTAGGTATTTACCCACGAACGCGATGGTTATCTCGTCACGCGGTACGATTATGCGCTTAACGAGAATATCCCACTCCTCCATATTCGGTTCGCCGTCGGCAAGATGAAAACGTTTCACGAGAGGATGCATGATGCCGTCTTTGAGGAAGTTGAGCGGTACCTGGTAGATTGTGGGAGCATCCATACACTCTATGACGCTGTCCATATCTACGTCACAGCTTATTGCGATCTTTTTACGCAGCTCCTTGGGCAGGGGCTTTTCACAGCGCGCTATGATCATGTGCGGAGTGATACCGATACGTCTGAGCTCCTGTACGCTGTGCTGGGTCGGTTTCGTCTTCAGCTCTCCGGCAGCCTGTATATATGGAACGAGCGTAACGTGGATGTTTATAACCCTGTCACTCCCGAGCTCGTGCTTTATCTGGCGTATCGTCTCGAGAAACGGCAGCCCCTCGATATCTCCGACGGTCCCGCCGAGCTCCACTATTAGGACATCTCTCCCCTTCCCCGCATCGAAGATCCTCTGCTTTACCTCGCCGACGATATGCGGCACGACCTGAATCGTTTTACCCAGATATTCGCCTTTGCGTTCTTTTGTCAAAACGGAGTGGTATATCTGACCCGTAGTGAAGTTGTTCTTCTTGCTCAGATCCACATTCAAAAAGCGCTCATAGTGGCCCAGATCCAGATCGGTCTCCGCACCGTCGGCCGTCACGAAGACCTCCCCGTGCTCCAGCGGGCTCATGGTGCCCGGGTCCATATTGAGATAGGGATCCATCTTCAAGATGGAGACGTCCAGACCGGTCTGCTTCAGCAGTGTCCCGATACTCGCCGCCGTAATCCCTTTACCAAGAGAGCTCAAAACCCCGCCCGTAACGAAAATATATTTAGTCATGTCTGCCTCACCGTCTCCGCTCTTTTTAATTTCAGTCCGTATCGACTGTTTTATGGTTATCGAATTTTATCAAAGAGGTGCTAAGATGCGCCTTGAGCCCCGAATCGACATTTAGAACCCCAGCCTGCAGCGCATTGCCTCCGCCACAAGTCTTTTGGCCATCTCTTCGCTCTGGATGACAAGATGGTCTATTTTAAGATCCTCCACCATCTGGGCCTCGACTTCGCTCTGCACCTTGACTACAATATTCGCCATAGGAGCGACACGGTTGAGAGCTTCGCAGATAAGCCGCAGGTGGCTCGGGTTGTCCACCGCCACTATCACGGCACTTGCCCTGTCGACGTCGAAATTCTTCAGAACCTCTTCGTTTGCGGCGTTGGCGAAAAATATCGGCTCCCCCATCTTCTGCCCGAGCTCCATCCGGTATATGTCATGCTCGAGAACTATATACTGCACATCCTGCTTTTTGAGCTCCCCCGCGACATGGCGCCCCAACGGCCCGAATCCGCATACGACGATATGATCTTCGAACCCTGCTGAGTGCAGAATGGGTTCGGCTTCCGGTTCGCTGCAAAACAGATCCGCTATCGTACGAATCTTCGCCAGAATGAATACGGAAATTATCATCGACAGAACCACAGCCGCCAGCAGTATCTGCACAGACCTTGGATCCAGAAGTCCGTTCGCGGATGCCAGAGCAAATACCGCGAGAGAGAATTCACCTACCTGCGAAAGGGCCAGCGCCGTCTTTACGGCGACTCTGGGACGGGTAAAAAAGCGCAGAAAAAGGAGTATCACCGCAAACTTCACGACCATTACGGCAACGGCGGCCAGAACTATCCATCCGATATTTTTCGAGACCACCCCCAGATCTATCTGCATCCCGACGGTAACGAAAAAGAGACCCAGCAGAAGGTCCCTGAACGGTATCAGCTCTGCCTCTATCTGGTATTTGTAGTGGGTCTCGGCGAGCATCATCCCCGCCAGAAAGGCTCCTAACGAGTACGTAAAGCCGAATAGGTGCGCCAACTCGGCCGATCCGATCACCAGAAACAGCACGGTTCCCATGAATATTTCGGATGAGTCTGCCTTTATCACCCAGCTCAAAAGCCACTCGAACACATATTTGCCGAGCAGGAATATAATCGCTCCGACTACTGCGGCATCGATAACGATAACCTGCAGCATACCGCCTATATCGGCACTGTTGGAAGAGAATATCGTGATCATAAGAAGAATCGGAATGACCGCCATATCCTGGAATATCAATATTCCAACCGATTTTCTTCCGTAAGGGGCCTGGACCTGACCCGTCTCGTTCAGTGTCTTCAGCACTATCGCCGTAGATGAGAGAGCAAGGGCAAAGCCCGTTATTATCGCCCCCTGAATCGTCATACCGTACCAGTAGGCGGCCGTTCCGAAGAGTAAAGCGCTTAAAAGAAGCTGTAAGGAGCCGAAGAGAAGCACCTCTTTGCGCATGGCCACAAGCTGCTTGAACGAAAACTCCAGTCCGATAGTAAACATCAAAAATACGATACCGAACTCCGCTATCTCGCCAAGCTCATGGAGATTCCCGCGGTGCAGGCCGAAGATTGCCGATATCGCTACTCCGGTAGCGATATACCCTATAATAGTCGGCACTCCCACCCTTTTTAGCACCGAATTTATCGCTACAGAGAGGAACATAGCGGTAAGTATGATGGTAAGGTAGGTCATATCCGGCCTTTTTTATTTGATTATATCAGATTGAGTGTTTGAAGATGTCAAGCTCCGCCGATAACCGGCAGAGCGAAAAAGATGCTTTTGTTACTAAGCAGGGAGCAGAGATTTTGCAGGTACTCTTCAACTCTTTTCTATCGACTCGACCCACTCTATCATCGCTTCGTTTGCCTGCGGATTGGGCGCCTCCATGAAAGAGATTACGAAACTTTCAGAGAGTTCACATACACCTATGGAGCGGGGACGAACGGCCAAAACCTCTGGAATATTGAGCTCCTTGCCGAAACAGAAAACTACATCTGTCGCAGCCGATATTTCCGGTGCGACACTCCCTTCGGCAAGTGATTTTGTATGTTCGTAGTGGTCGAACGTAGCTATATAGACCGCTATCGGATGCTCCCGAATTTTACCCTTCAGATACTCAACTATCTCTTGTACGCTGTCAAATCCGCACTCGCTCTTTGCTATCGTCGATAGATATATCGGATATTTCTCTTTAAAGAGTTTGCTTTTCATGATATTTATGCTCCCCTTCTCAAAGTCCCGGAATTCTAGGAATTTTGCCCAGCTTCGAGTTTTTGCAGTACCAGCCCCACGCCTTTTTGAGCCAGTGGCCGAATATAGGCATAGGTATCATTTTCCCGCCCCTGTTGTCCCGGTAGACAAAAGCGGCACCGTCGCCGCTGTCCATGACACAGAGGATATTGAGGTGCTCCATGTACCCTTTTCGCTCCTCGCTTCCTTTGGCTATCGCATCTATGTTGAAGGCTACGTTTCTGGCCATAACCTCCGCGATATGCCCCTGTTTCGCCCTCCAGTCCGGCCCGTCTATAGCTGCCGAGTCGCCTATGGCGAATACATTGTAAAATTCCGGCGTCTCGTCGTAGTCGTGTACGACTTCGCAGTAGTCGTTTATTCTGACAAGTCCCGCATCGTTTAGCGGAAGGTCCGAGTTTTTGAATACAGGATGGCCCGAACCTGCCGGAATGAACATCGTAAAGTCGCTATCGAGCCGGCTGTCGTCTTCGAAAACCACTCCATCTTTTTCAAAACGCTTTATCTTCCTGCCGAAGTGCCTCTTTATGTCAAGGCGCCGAAAATAGTGATCCATCATCTTCAGAGCCTGCGGCCCCATCCTGGCTCCCGGCTTCTCCATCGGGGCGAAGAAGGTGAGCTCGAACCTCTCTCTGATTCCGCGTTTTTTCAACATATTGTGCACATTGAAAAGCACCTCGAAAGCGGGACCGCCCCTTACGTTGCTCGGATCTTTCGGGTTGCCCCCGAAGCCCATGGCTATCTTGCCCCCGCCTCTGGCTATCAGATCATCTATGCGCTCCTTTATCTTCGGTGCCTCTTCCGGCCTGCCGCATATAGAGAGGAAGTGTTCGCTCCCTTCGTGCTTCACCTTTCCGCTGCCCATCGCAATAACCAGATATTCGCAGCTATACTCCCCGTTTGCACATACAACTCTGCGCTCTTTGGAGTATATCTCTTTCACTTCGTCTATTATGAGTTCGAAGCCGTGAGCTCTTTGCAGCTCCTTCAGGGGTATGCTCACATCCTCCAGCGTCGCCTCCCCGGTAGGAATCCAGATCGACGTCGGGTAAATATAGAAGTAGTCCCGATCCGATATAAGCGTTACGCTATACCCTCTTTTGCGAAGAGAAATCGCCGCTTCCACACCGGCGAAACCGCCTCCTAGTATCAACACCTTTTTCATCAGTACCTCCTGATATCGGTCGGCACGGGCTGCTCTATCTCGTCTACACCCATATCCCAGAAGTAGATTCTAGCACAGGCATATATCACACCTATCACGAGCCCGCTGATTATCGTCCACTTCACGCCGCGTCTCGTGCCTTCGCTTCCGGGACCGTCATAGTCGTCTATCTGGCTCATTGTAGGTTCACTATCCATCGAACTCTCCCTCACTGCTCACTCTTCTGCATATGTTTTTGCACTATATCCCACCTCGGATATACAAATACGGTACGCCTCGTGACCGATATCTTTTCGGGCGCATCCGTAGCGAAGGCCCTTATCGTGATCGGCACCGGCGTATCTTTCCTGCTGTTTTTGGCCAGAGGCTCCACGGCCTCGAGCTGCACTATCTTTTTCACCTTCTTGCGGGCAAGAAGCTTGAAAGGCTTCGTCGGTTTTACTATCTTTATCTTCGGGTTGTCTACAACCTCGAAGTAGTATGTATGGTCTTTCGTATCTGTATTCTGGAACAGGAACGTATAGTCGTTTACGATCCTTCCATCGTTTGTGAATCTGTAGAGCTGTGCCGTCTTGTTTATGTTCAGAAGCATATGCTCTTTTTTGGTGCCCATTATAAAGAGTGCCGCGGTCACTATCGTAAGGGCAACCGCGTATGCCACCGTCCTGGGCCTTATATATCTGGTCTTACCCTCACGCTTCTCTATCTCTCTTGGGCTGCTCCACTGCACCAGACTCGGTTTACCCAATGCCCCCATCACTTTGGTACATGCGTCTACACACTCGAG
>JALSXE010000324.1:0-1865 GCA_027072755.1 Campylobacterales bacterium
GGCTCTTTGTAGGTGAGTGCTCGCATGACCAGCGTTTTGGCCCCGTTTCCCACCCACTCTCTTATCGTATCTTCCGCGAATGTCGCTCTGCCCGCCGCTTCAAGGGCATGGTTGAGCGAAGCGGCGAGGTCCGGAACGCTGTCTACCAGAGTTCCGTCGAGATCGAATATTACAAGCTCTTTGGCTTTAACGCTCATGAAATTTCCGTTTTTTGAGCCCGATTATACTACAATAGCGTTATGAACGAAGATAAAAAAATAGTAGATTTAAAACTTAAGAACTGATTTTACGCGAACAGCGTAAAATCATCTCGAAATCTTGGGTTTCGAAGCTTTAGGGGGTTGTAGGGCCGGCCAGGCCCTGCCAAATTGCGGGCTTTGCCCGGAATTTGCGTAACATCAGTTAAGAGTTATACGCTCCAAAACCTCGAGGCATTTTCGCATATACTCGACAAAACGGCCGACGAGATCGTCGAAGAGGCGCTCGAAAGCTATTTCGAAGCCGTCCAGAGGGAGCTGGCCAACAGAAGCATGATAGACGAAAACGCCCAGACCAATCTAAGCTACGACGAGTTCTGGGACGGAGTGGAGCTGTAGCCCGGTCACGGTTCGTCTGCGAAGAGGGCCCTGAAGCCGCGTTTGAAGAGCTCTTTGCGCAGGTTTTTGTCGTTAACTGTGTATAGAGCGGAAGATATTCCCTTTTTTAGCAGTTTCGAAACCGGTATTTGCGGGGCCAGTGCGGTTTCGGCGTGGCAGGCTTCGGCCTTCAGGTTTAAAAGATAGCCTTCGAGATCGCTTGGGAGGCTCTTCGCAAACAGCGCGGCCGCGGCCGTCTGCGGGGCCTCTTCTTTTATTCGCTTTATGTAGGAGTGGTCGAAAGAGGAGACCAGAACCGTAACCTGCGCGCCGAACTCCTCCAGCTCTTTAAGAAATATCTTTGCCACCTCCTCGCGGCTTCTGTGCGGCATCCTCTTTATTTCGAGGTTTAGAGGCATATTGAAAGCGGCGCTGAACCTCAGGGTCTCCCTGAGGGTTGGGATCTTCCGCGACCTGGTGGAGTCCAGACTCTTCGGATCGACCTTGCCGTTCGCTACGCTACCGAACGGGTCGCTCTTTAGAAACCAGCTGCCGGCATCGAGTCTCTCTATCTCATCGAGCGTGAAGTCGGCAACGAGATACGGAGCCTTTCTATTTGGAAACTTGAGGGCCGCATCGGTGGTGCGCTCGAGCGAGGCGTCGTGCATCACGATGAATACATCGTCTTTTGTAAGCTGCAGGTCGAGCTCTATGAAGTCGAAGTGTCCCACTGCCGCTTCGAAGGCGGCGATCGTATTTTCGGGGCGGATAGTCCGCCATCCCCTGTGGGCGGCTATGAGCTCTTTTTTGTCGAAACTTTCGTAAAAAGGCATCAGAAACCCTCTTTTAGATAATCTCTTGCGTGGCTCTCCTCATCTTCGCTCCGCTTTCGGTCCCACTTCAGTTTCATAGCCATCAGTTCGACGACACGGGGGAGGCTCTTTAGCGCCATGTCGCGATCTTCCATCGCCATGTTGCAGCGTCGGGCCAGGTAATCGAGCGGCCTCTTTACATATTCGTACTCCACTGTGTAGGGAATTTCCGCCTCTATCGCGGGAAAGCCGGGGTGTATGCGTCCGTACAGACCCTCATTGACGGCGATCTGTGCGATTTTCGTGCTTCTGTCGCCGTAGCGGCTGTATAGGTAGCGTGCGATTTGCTCCTCTATGCCCGACTCTATCAGGCTCTTGACGATCCGTGACCTTTCGACGCGGCTGCCGACCACTTTGTAGTCGTGTGTGCGGCATTCGGCCCTCTCTTTGTTCAAAATCTTCGCGGCCATGTTTACCG
>JALSXE010000324.1:1875-2706 GCA_027072755.1 Campylobacterales bacterium
CGCCATCGCCCTGTAGCTGGTCCACTTGCCGCCGGTAATCGTAAGGAGTCCGCTCTCTGAAAGTTCGGTGGCAAATTCGCGCAGAAGGCGTGCGGTGGAGGTTACACCCTCTTTTCTTACCAGCGGCCTCAGCCCGGCGAAGGCCGTGAGCAGATCGGATCTCGCTATCTTCATGCCGAAGTATCGGTTGGCGTGCTCTATCAGGTAGTCGATCTCCTCTTCGCTCGGACGCGGGTGTTCGGTTATGTCGGCGGGCAGATCGGTGGTCCCTACGAGGCAACGCCCTTGCCACGGAAGCGCAAAGAGAACCCGTCCGTCGGAGGTTTTGGGTATCATCAGGCCGTTTGGAGCGGGTAGAAAACGGTGCTCGAGCACTATGTGCGTTCCTATGCTCGTCACAATGAGCGGTTCGACATTCGCATCGTCGAGCTTGCGTATTTTGTCCGTAAAGGGGCCGGTGGCGTTTATGACAAGTTTAGCGCGAAACTCCCTCTCTTCGCCGCCGAGCCGATCTTTTAGCGCAACGCCGCACACTTTGCCGCTCTCTTTTATCAGCCTTTCGACTTTATGGTAGTTATGGAGCTTCGCCCCGAGCTCCTGCGCGCTCTGCAGAAGCGCTATGACCATTCTGCTGTCGTTGAAAGCTCCGTCGTAGTAGCTTACCGCACCTTTTAGAGCTTTCGGGTTGATGGATGGGTTCTCTTTAAGCGCCTCTTTCGGCGAAAGGAGCCTGCTTCTTCCAAGCGTCTCTTTTCCCGACAGCAGGTCGTAAAGCAGAAGACCGGCGTAGATATAGGGAATCTCCGGCCATCTGTAGAGCGGTGTGACAAG
>JALSXE010000325.1:0-2703 GCA_027072755.1 Campylobacterales bacterium
ATTCGAAAGTACACTCTCGATCTCACGCAAAACCACCTCTTTCGTATCTTCGTTCAAAACCGACATAAACTTTTCGAACGAGGGTTTGAAGTTCTCGGCATCTTCACCGTATATCTCGATTTTTCGTCGGCTCCATACCACTTCGTTGGTGGATATATCCCACTCCCAATAACCTATATTCGCGACATCCTGTGCGATTTCAAAAAGTTTCGGAAGATGTCGGGTTTCAATATTCAGTTTCGCCATGGCAAATCACTATTAATGAATAATCTGTTGTGATCATTGTTCAACCTGTTCCTAATATCGCCCTGTTTCAAACGGGTCGTCCAAAAGTCGAGTCTAAAGAGCGGCAGTATAAACTCTATGAAAGAGAGATGATTCGATTCGGCGGAAATGTATAAATTGATCTCTATTCCCGACCCGTAGATCTTTTCAACTCATTCAGCGAAGCCTCCGCGGCTTTGATGCCCTCTTCGTACGCTGTCATCCCTTTTTTAAGATCGAATATGTTTATAGCCCCGCACCCTTTCGGCTCGATGTAGAAATCGGCAAAAGCGGCGGAGGCTTTAATATTCGCGGCCATCATCAGCATCAAAACCCGTACGGTAGAGGCTATGATACCGGATGGCTCGGCTGCCGGAATCGGGTTGACGTTTATGCCCACAACGGGATAGGGCATCTTACTGAGCGGCTTCGTAGGCATATTGTCCATAAACCCGCCGTCAGCCAGAAGCGTTTCTTCGTATCTGACCGGAGAGAATATAGGAACCAGAGACGACGATGCCGCACACAACTTAGCCGCCGGACCCTCTTGGAAATAGCGTATATTGCCCTCTTTCAGGTCGCTACAGGCCACAGTAAACGGTATCCGCATATCTTCTATACGGGCGGTGTCCAGACTGTTTTGCATAAGAGACTCTATGCGCTGCAGACCGAAAAGCCCGCCGTTTCCCGGAGCTGCGACCATATCTTTGAGCTTCAGATCTTTCATTATCGAAACTATATCCTCCGGGCTCTTGCCGTCACAAAGCAGTGCTCCGACCAGTGCCCCTCCGCTGCTGCCGCTGACCGCCCCGATCTCGAAACCGTTATCCAAGAGCACCCTAACGATACCGAGGTGGGCCATCGCACGTATTCCGCCGCCGGAGAGTGCGAGAGAGAGTTTCATGAGCCCTCTTTAACTCCGAATCTCACCCGAACCGCGGCACGAATGCGGCGCCTCAGCTCCTCCCCCAGCCTCTTTCCGGCATACCCCTCTCTCAAAAGATCCGCGGGACGTATCCCGGGATCGAACCTGCTCTCATAGATTCCAAGCTCGACGGCCCTCCTTTTTAGGTCGTCGGCATATATTCCGATCCACTGCCTCAGAGCGAATCGAAGCGACAGAGCACCCAAAAATCTGTCGCTTATCTTCGAAGGGACACACTTTTGAAACTTCAAAACCTTTTTATATATGTTGGGTGTATGAATCCTTTCGCAGAGCTTCTGCGGGTTCAAGTGCAGATCGCACGACAATACGTAAAGAAAAACGTAAGGGCGCATCTGGGTGTCGACAAACTTCAGAGCGCGTACCATATGGCGCGCCGTTTTAAAAAAATCTCTCCTATTAAGGGAAAAACCGAGAATCTTTCGATCGATGCCGACCCGGCTCATCTCGAAAAGCCCGTAGTGAAGAAGCGGCGCCTCGAACATCTTCTCGAACTCCCAAAATATACGCTCTGCACTCAGATCCTCGAAAGAGATCGCACACATCAGCTCCCTGCTACGCTCTTCGATTCTGAATCCGAGGCGTGCGGCAAACTGCATCGCCCGCAATACGCGCAGAGAGTCCTCGGTGAAGGTAACCGGGTCAACCACCCTTATAAGACGCCTTTTGATATCTTCGAGCCCGCCCCAGTGGTCTACGATCCTGCCGCTGCCAAGATCGAGCATCAGCGCGTTCATCGTAAAATCCCGGCGTCTCGACGCCTCTTTGGTATCTTTTGCAAGCCTCACTTCGAAGCCTCTATGGCCGACGGCCACCTTCTTTTCCGTTCTCGGCAGCGCGATATCTATATCTTTATACTTATATACGAAAAAGCTCCTGCCTACGCCCTTGGCCCCCAGTCTACGCATAGCCTCTTCAAAAGTTTTCGTATCTATACCGAAACACTCTATATCCAGATCGCTGACCGGACGCTGCATCACCATATCTCTTACCGCACCGCCTACCAGAAATAGGCGCGCTTCGGGGTAGTTGTTTCTGAAAAAGGCTACTACGGTGTCGAGCTCTTCTTGAACTCTTTTCGTTAAATGCGGTCTCATCGGGGCTCTTTCATACTGCATTGCCGAAACCGATCCATGTCGGTTCGGTCGGTGGAGAAGTTCTTCAAATCAGCGCCGCGGGCGCCGCAAACCGGTCCGGAAAAATCAACGACGCCTTTTGAGGGTATCGATACGCTCGTCAAGAAGTGCCAGGAGATACTCCAGAAAGTTGAGGGTGAGGTCAATTTTTGCCTCTACACGTTTGTTGTTTGGAGACTGAAACCCCTCAAAAAGTACGAGAAGCCGCTCTCTAAGGTTTTCGAGAAACGCCGTCTCCTCTTCCGCCGTACCGGAGTCGCAAGCCTGCTTTGTCCTCCTCGCATCATCCTCTTTGACGCTCTTTTGAAGAGTGCGCTCTTCCCCCTTTTCGGCAGAATCGTCCGTTTTTCGGGAGCATAG
>JALSXE010000326.1:0-2702 GCA_027072755.1 Campylobacterales bacterium
CACGGTTACCGCCATGCGGAGACCGCCGGCGGAGGCGTGGCTACCGATGAAGTGGATCCCACTACGATGGAGTCGAAAATAGTGCCGGGCCTATATTTCAGCGGAGAGGTGCTCGATATCGTCGGTAGAAGAGGCGGGTATAACCTACACTTCGCATGGGCGAGCGGCTATCTGGCAGGTAGGTCGATGAGCAAGAGTTATACCAATCCCAAATGAAAATGAAACACCCGGCCGTCATCCTCGCTCGACGGGTACTCCGCGCCCTTCGGGACGTCGACGAAAGCCTGAAAATAGCTAACTGCTTCGGCAGCGCAATTTTCGATCGGCTTTCGTTCGACTCGCTCCCGCAGGTCTCGCTGCGGTGACGACCGAATGCTTCGTTCTCTTTTTATTTGGATTTGGTATTAAACACTTTCAGCTTCGGCCGCAACCGACTCCTTAAGAGCCTCGGCGAGTTGCTCCAGCCGCTCTTTCGTCTGTATAGGGTGTATCGATATGCGCAGCCATCCAGGAGTCGTCTGCATCTCCTCGTCGTCGTTGAGTCCAAGCAGGTCGTGGCCGTACGGTCCCGCGCATGAGCAGCCCGCTCTTGTTTCGATGCCGTATAGGCGCGAGAGCCTTCTGCATAGCGCGTAGGGGCTGACGTTTCTCGGCACGAGAGAGACTATGCCGATATTTTCCGCTTCGAGATTTCCCAGAATTTCGAATTCGTCGATCGACGCTATTTTGGAGATAAAGTAATCGTAAAGCTCTTTTTTTCGAGACTTTATCCACTCGAGCCCCATCTCGTTTCTGAGCTGATAGGCAAGGGCCGCCTTGATAAACTGTAAAATGGCCGGGGTTCCCGCGTCTTCGCGCACCTCCGCATCCTCGTGGAAACGGTGGCTTTTTCGGCTCACGTAGGTGACCGTCCCGCCGCCGGGGTATGTTGGAGCTATCGATGTGTCAACAAGCCTCTCTCTTATGACCAGTATTCCGCTGCTGCCGGGGCCTCCGAGCAGTTTGTGCGCAGAGAGGAACATTACGTCGTAAAGCGAAGAGGGTATATTCATATATGCCGATGTGGCTGCCGCGTCGAAGCAGACGGTTGCACCGTGCTCTCTTAAAAGTGCGGAGATTTCGGCATATGGGGTGATGATACCGGTTGCGTTCGAAGCGATGCAGAAAGAGCCTATGATCTCCCTGCCGCTGTTTTTTTTCAGAACCTCTTCGAGATCTTTCAGGTCCACAAAACCCTCTTCGGTCATCGGCACTCTGTGAATATCGCACAGAGACTCCCTGAAGCCAAGTTCGTTGGAGTGGTGTTCGTACGGTCCTATTATGACCAGCGGTCTCTTCTCCACCTCCGGCTTGCTTCCGAGCCTTTTGCATACCGCAGGGGGAATATAGAGCCCCATAAGCTCCTGAAAGCGCTTTATCGCTCCCGTAGCTCCGAAACCGGTAGGAATTACAAGAAAATCCTCCTCCAGTTCCAGAGAGTGCTTTAGAGACTTTCTGGCCGCTTCGTAGCACTTTTGCATCGTCTCGGCAAGGTAAGCCTCTTTTGAGTGGGTATTGGCGTAATACTCCAGCAACTCCTCCATCCGCTTTTCTATGGGTCTGTATGCGAGTCCGGTTGCCGTAAAATCGAAATATGTGGCCTTGCGTATGCTGATGGTATTTTCAAACAGCTCATTCTGAATATCGTCACTCTCCAGCAAAGGCCGGAATACTTCTGGGTGCATGGATCCTCTGTTTGGTAAAAGATTTTTTTATGGATGATATTGTATCACATCCGTAGAATCTATACCATAACAGGATGGGCAAATCGCGCAGCGCCGGGGATGCCCCGGCAGTTTAGGGTGTGAGCTACCACTTCCACTTTCTGAGTTTCTGGTGACAGCCGACACACTCCTGCATAATGTGGTTGTAGCCCGCCGTGATACGGCTGTAGTCGTTTTTGGAGAAGATGTCGCTTCGCATCATTCTTATGTAGCGCTCGATATTTTTCTCGCTCAGCTTTGCCAGACTTACGGCGAACTTCGGGTTTTCAGGCATATACTTTTTCAACGCCTCTCCGTGGCGTGTCAAAAAGCCGTCTTCGGTACGTTTTATCATCCGTACTCCTGCAAGCAACTCTACCCGATCGTTGTAGAGGATACCGTACTGAATGCGGGTAAGGCCTTTGGCGAGAGTTTTCATCGTTTTTTGAAGCGCTTTCTGCTCCGGGGTCATTGGTGTATGAGGCTGACCGGCAACCAACATCGAAATTACGAGGCCGAGTGAAAAAATCACCTTTTTCATGGCGTCCCCTTTCTTTCGTACAGAACATCACAGATAGCAATGTTCCATAAGATAATTTTATCCAATGTAAGATTTCGGCCACCTGAATATATATTAGTAAAAATAATAGTTTAGGAGTCGGCTGAATATCAGGAGAACATAATCTCGTATGGACGTTTTATCTGCTCTATCAATGATGCTATGCTGACGTTGCGGCTTACTCTTGCAAACTCCTTCGAATCGAAGAATATGATGGCGGTCGGAATGGAAAATACCCCAAAGTGTGCGGCAATATCGGGATGATTCGCGACATCTATAGCTACTCTTTCGATTTCGGGAAAGTTCTTTTCGAAAGCTTCGAAGAGTTTTGGCTTCAGTGCACGGCATACATTGCAGTGCTCACCTTCGAAATAGAGCATAATGCCCGCACTCTCTTTAAC
>JALSXE010000327.1:0-7648 GCA_027072755.1 Campylobacterales bacterium
CCTTACACCTCGCACCCCTACGGTGGCGCCCACCGGATCGACTCTGGGGCTTACCGCGGTAAGAGCCACTTTCGCCCGCTCGCCCGGGATTCTGGCACACTTCTCTATAACCACGAGGCCGTCCGCGATTTCGGGAACCTCCTGCTTTAGAAGCTCTTCGAGGAACTTCGGCATCGTGCGCGAAATTTCGAGGTGTATGCCGAACTTTTTGTCTATGCCGACATATCTTAAAATTCCTTTTATAGTCTCTCCGACACGGAACGATTCTCCCTTTATCCGGTTTCGCTTCGGTAAAACGGCCCGAACCTCGTCTATCTCTATATATGTGTTCTCTTCGCTGTCCACTCGTGTTACAGGGCCGTTTACGATGGTGCCTATCATAGCTTTGTATTTGTTGAACATCTGCTCCTCGACGAAGCGCTGGATGTGGTATTCTATCTCGTGGTAGAGGGCGGCGGCGGCATTGCGTCCGTAATCTTCCAAAACGACCTCGCTTGTAAGCTCGTCGCCGAGCTCGACATCGGGGTCTATCTCTTTGGCCTCCTCGATGGAGATATACTTTTCGGGCTCGTCTACGAGTCTGGGGTCGGTCGGTTCGACAACGGTGATCTTCTGATAGAGTGCGTAGCGTTTGTTTTTCTCGTCTATTTCGGCTTCGAAGTCGCACTCTTCACATATTACCCTTTTCGCGGTCTGAACGAGAGCCGTTTTGAAAGCCTCTTTCGCCGATTCGGGCGGCAGCCCCTTTTCATGGGCAATGGAGTCGATAATATCGATGATTTTTTCCATTCTTAAACAGTTCCTTCTATAATATTTAGCTGATTTTTTATGCGCAGTAGAAGAGGATTTCCTCGGTTGTGCAGCGATTGAGACATACATTATACTGAAAGCAATCTTTATCATTTATAAAAGCTTTACCTTCGTTTCGCTACAATATTTCATTGAACTATACATAACGTTACGTTACATACATAAATTGAAGAGGAAAGATTATATGGAACTGAAAGCGGCAAGAACCGAACTCAAAGCCAAGCCGAAGTCGATTACGGTGGAGAAGATAGAGAAAGAGCTCGAAAAAGAGGGGCAGAAGATATTCTATTTCGACAGGGAGAACTCCCACAAAGATCTGATGGAGATGGTGGAGCATTTCGAAGAGAAGGGTTACAGCGTCTACTTCAGGGAGATCCGTTTCGGACTCAACGAAAACGACTACCTCTATGAAGTCCATATTCTCAGATGAGTGCGGAGATTCGAGTCAGTGGGTAAAAAGTACTATATCGAGACGCTCGGCTGCGCGATGAACGTTCGCGACAGCGAGCATATGATTGCCGAGCTTACGCAAAAAGAGGGTTTCGAGGCCGCGCGTAACCTCGAAGAGGCCGACCTGATCCTGATAAATACATGCAGTGTACGCGAGAAGCCGGTCCATAAACTCTTCAGCGAGATCGGGCAGTTTGCCAAAAGAAAAAAGAGCGGAGCCAAGATCGGCGTTTGCGGATGCACGGCGAGCCATCTGGGCGAAGAGATAATAAAGAGGGCGCCTTCGGTCGACTTCGTGCTCGGGGCCAGGAACGTCAGCAAGATAACGGAGGTCATCCACCGCCCCAAAGCCGTGGAGGTCGATATAGACTACGACGAGAGCAGGTACGCTTTCGGGGAGTTCAGGACATCCCCCTATAAAGCGTATATCAACATCTCAATCGGATGCGACAAGCAGTGTACGTTCTGCATAGTGCCGCATACGCGAGGAGAGGAGATATCGATTCCCGCGGAGCTGATATTGAAGGAGGCGAGAAGGGCGGCGCAAAACGGCGCGAAAGAGATCTTTCTGCTGGGACAGAACGTAAACAACTACGGACGCCGGTTCAGCGGCGAACATCCGAAGATGGGCTTTACCGACCTGCTTAGAGCCGTCAGCGATATCGAAGAGGTGGAGCGTATCAGGTTCACTTCGCCGCATCCGCTCCATATGGATGACGAGTTTCTCGACGAGTTCGCGAAAAACCCGAAGATCTGCAAATCGATGCATATGCCGCTTCAGAGCGGCTCGAGCCGGATACTCAAAAGCATGAAGCGCGGTTATACCAAAGAGTGGTTTCTGGAGAGAGCCGCGAGGCTTAGGGAGACAGTGCCGGATCTATCGATAAGCACGGATATCATTGTGGGATTTCCGGGCGAGAGCGACGAAGATTTCGAAGATACTATGGAGGTGGTCGAGAAGGTGAGATTCGAGCAGATTTTCAGTTTCAAATACTCACCCAGACCTATGACTCCGGCTGTAGATTATGAAGGGCAGGTGCCCGACGAGATCGGTTCTGCGCGTCTTTCGAGGCTTCAGGCGCGCCACAACGAGATGCTCGACGAGATGAAGAGCGAAAGGCTTGGAAGGGTCTACGATGTATACTTCGAGGAGCTCAGACCGGGAGGCCGTGCGGCCGGACGCAGCGACAACAACTGGCTGGTTCAGGTAGAGGGAAGTGAAGAGCTTCTTGGTAGAACAGTACCGGTCAAAATCGTAGAGACGAGCCGCCTTGCAAATTTGGGGGTAGTTGTTGCGTAAGCGGCTGATTCGCCGACTCTCTCTTCTTCTGATACCTCCTCTCGGCTGTTTGATCATCCGCCTTTTGTACATCACCAACAGAAAGAGGTGGCACATAAAAGGGGAGCTTCCCGACACTCCTGTGGTGGTGGCCTTCTGGCACGCCGAACTCCTGCTTGCCCCCTTCATCTACAAAAAGGTCGCCCCCGGCCGCCGTGTAGACGTTATGATAAGCGAGCACTTCGACGGCGAGCTGATCGCCAGGACGATGAGATATTTCGGCATAGGGGCCATACGGGGCTCCTCGAGCCGCGGTGCCGCCAAGGCTCTGATACAGGCGATCAGGAAGATCAAGGATGAAGGTACCGACGTAGCGATAACGCCCGACGGCCCCAAGGGGCCGAGACACACACTCTCCGACGGAATCGTCGCTATCGCCCAAAAGAGCGGATCCCCCATCGTCATTTTCAACTATAGACCCTCGAAGTATAAACAGGCGAAGAGCTGGGACCGGTTTCTGATTCCCCTCCCTTTCGGGACTATCGACTTTTTCTGTTCCGAGCCGATATATATAGACGATATGGGGCCGGAAGAGGCCAAAAAGCTGATTCGTGAAAGGATGATCGAACATGCAATCTAGGATGGTCTACGCTATTTTGGCCCTCTCTCTTCTGGCCGCCATGGCTGTTTTTGCGTTTACGAATCCATCCTACGAGAAGGCGTTAGAGGCGAGATGGCAATATTTCATGGGCAATTACGACGAAGCCTACAAGATAGCGAAAGAGGCTTACGAGCTCGACAGATACAACCGAATGGCCTTTACGGTCATGACGCAGACCGAAGTGGCGAAGCGCTATCTCGACTACATAAGAGAGGGTGAGCGCTACCTCGAACTGATAGAGGATACGGCGAACCATCCGCCGATCGGAGAGGCGGACAAGGTGCGTATAAAGATGATGTGCGAGGTGATGATAGGCAGGTACGAGCAGCTCTCGGCGACGAAGCTTACCGATAGGGAGCTTGTGGAGCGAGCAAAAGAGATCTACGACAAGTTCAAGAGCCTCTATGCGTCGTTGTTTAAGCAAAAATAGTTTAAGATAATAGATCGTTGTTTAAATCGACCCAAAGGTAGAGAGTGGGCAAGCTTGGACACTATTTTTGGCCGAAGACGGCTCTTCTTTTCCATGCCTACGAAGAGAAGATATATTGCGCTTTCGGTTATATCGAAAATGGTGAGTTCGATATGGAGCAAAGACGCGAGATAGAGCTCTCCGATAGTTCGGAGCTCACCGACTGGCTTGAAGAGATTCGTCAGACCTATCCGAAGACCTACGTATGCTCCATGCTCGATACGACCAATCAGGGTGCTATACCCGAGTGTTCCAAGGCTTCGCTCGAAAAGTACGGCATAGATGCCGCACTGGTCAGTACGCTCTGTGTCGATGACAGCTGGCTCGCATACACCTCCCTTGTCGAGATGAAGTGGTTTGAGCAGAGGTTCAAAGGTATCGAGTTCGACCTTCTCTATTCGCCTTTCGTACTGCTCTATAGAAAGTGTATGCCGATGCTCGACAGAAAGCCGGCGCTTTTCATGCTACATCAAAACGGTGTGCTCTATTTCGCCGTATTTTCGAAAGAGAGGCTCTGGTTCGCCCAGGTGCTGATCGTCTCTCCCGGTGCCGAGAGCGAAGTGGCGGCCGGGATGCGTGAGGATGAAGCGGCGGAGCTTGCTTTCGACCTGGAGATGATAGACGAAGAGGTGGAGTCGATAAGCGATGCGGATCTGCTCGGAGAGTTCAAAGAGGATCTGGAGGAGGAGCGTTCCGGTGAAGAGGAGTCGGCGTTCGAACTGCTGGAGTACAATCTTAACCTTTTCGAAGAGATGAAAGGAGCGCTTTCGCGATTCTATCACGACGATCGCTACAGTCATGACTTCATCGAACGCGTTACTATATTCGATATGGACGATCTTGGAGGGGATCTTGTACGATATATCGAAGATGAGCTCTTCATGCAGGCGAGCCTGCACTCCTTCGACCCCATAGAGGTGATGGCCGAACTTGTAGCGCGGGATCTGGAGGAGTAGAGATGGGTTACAGTTTCATAAAACCGAAAAGAAAAGCGAAGATAGATTCCGAAAGCAGGATGATTCTGATTTTCGGGGTCGTGACGGCACTTCTGATCTTCGCCTTCACCGCGTACATTCTTCTTAAAAAGAGCTCGATGCGCTCCGAGATCCTCTCCATGCGCGCTAAGGCGGAGTCGTTTAGGAGCGAGAGTGCGGAGTTTAAAAACGAGATAGAGCGTATCGAGCGTCTTGCCCGGAAGTACGACACCATCAGCACGAACAATACCCTTATGAAAGAGAGCATTCAGAATCTCTTCGACCTTGTGCCGGACCAGATTACGCTTACCAAGGCGATACTCGACAGAAACGGCCTCGTTCTATACGGTGTAACGCCGTCGAAGGATGTATACAACTATCTGCTGCTTGCACCTCTGAAATCGGTGTTTCAAAGAAACGTCACCACGTTCTATCCGCTCGAAAACGGCTGGTGGCGTTTCGTTTCGGTGAACGAAGGTAGCATAGAAGCCGGAAGCGAGGTTGAAGAGTGAGCCTGAAAGAGGTGCGTCTTGTACGGATGCTGATATGGATTCTGCTCTATCTTGTCATCGTTTTCATGCTGATCTTCGCGCTCGTGATTCCATCTGTAAAGGAGTATAAGCGCGTAAACGGCGAATATACTCGGAGCAAAGCCGAATTTATGGCCGCCGAGCAGGAGCACGACGAGATTTTCGATAGACTGAAGGTACTGCGAAGCAAACAGAGAAAAGTTACCGAAGCTTTCGAAAACAGGTGGAACGAGAAGCTCTTTATAGAGAGTGCCGAGAAGTTTTTCCAAAAAGTCGACCTGAAACCGATAGATGTGAACCTCTCCGATCCGCACTACAAGATATATGAGCTCAACGCCATGACGAAGATGGAGTCCCCGCAGAACTTCTATCGCTTTCTGGACGCTCTTTCGTCGCTCCCTTATGTGATACAGGCCGATTTTCCTATCGCTTTTCGAGCCGACAAGGGTGAAATCGAAGGTATATTCAGGATCCGGGTCTTCGAAGAGAGGAGAGAAAAGAGTCAGGAAGCGAGCGACGATAGCAACTCTTCGTCGGCTCCGACGGAGAATAGATAGGGCCTGATCTTCGGTGGAATCTTCAGCCTCCGGCATAGCTCTTTGAAGGTTTTCGGCATAACTGCATTGATATAGGGCGCTATCCATATCTTCTCGTCCGTAATCTCTACCGCCCACTCTCCTCCGACAACCACGGAGCCGTTTTCGGCGATCTCCTCTTTCTGCGGTGCCGAGAGAATGTAGCCGTTCTCTTTCAGGACCCTGTCTATTGAGCGAATCGCCGCCGAATCGCTTTTTGGACGTCTCAAAATCGTCGCTTTACGGAGAGTGGAGAGGGGTTCGGCCTGCCTTAGAAGCTCATCTTTGTCTTTGAGCATATATCGGAAGCTTCTTGCGACTCCGTCCGCGCACTCCTCCATCAGGAACGCCGCCGCCTCTTTCCTGAATCTGTTTCTTGTGTGCCTGTCGCTGAGGTTTGTTTCGTCGATAAAGTATTTCGTTTTATGCTTGTGAAGATAGTCCAGCAGCCTCTTTTTGGGTGTAAAAAGGAGCGGTCTGACCAGGAAATAGCCGCCTCTGCGCTCCACCGGCCGCATACCCACGAATTCGACGGTTCCGCACCCTTTGCAAAGCTGCATAAGCCCCCACTCCAGCATATCGTCGAGCTGATGGGCCGTGATCAGGTTTTGGTACCCGTAACGCGATATCAGCTCTTCGAAAAAGGTGTATCTCTCCTCTCGCGCAAGCCGCTCGAAGTCGCTCGACGATATCGTGCATCTTCGGATATAAACCTTTTTGCCGTCCCTTTCGGCCAGCTCCTTCGCATACAGTTCCTCCTCCATGCTCTGCGGCCTGGTGCCGTAGTTGACGATAGCTATATCGAAATCTATATTCAGCTCTTTCAGAAGATGGTAGAGTGCGCTCGAGTCGACTCCGCCCGAAAACGCCAGCAGGCTCTTGGAGCCGCGGAGCCTGTCGAGGGCCTCGCTATCGAGCATCTACGATGCGCCCCAGAAGCTGCGTGCCCGCAAGCTGCGTTATCTCTACCGTGTAGGCGGAGCCGAACTTCAGGTCTTCCAGCTCGCTCTCGTTTATCAGCAACTCCCCGTCGATATCGGGGGCCCAGAGCAGCGGCCTGGCCGAGAGAAGGAACTCGTGCTCGTCGCTCGGCCCCTCCACGACCGCTTCTACCTTCCGGCCGACCATCTTTTCGAGAGACTCCAGAGTCGACCTCTCCACGATCGGAGCGACGGTCTCGAGGCGCTTCTCGACCGTTTCCGGGGGGACTTTCGGGGTCAGAGTGTAAGAGTCGGTCCCCTCTTCGTCGGAGTATTCGAAAACGTTCACCCTGTCGAATCCGAACTCTTCGAGGTAATCGCAAAGACGGCCGAACTGTTCGTCACTCTCGGTCGGAAAACCGATTATTACACTCGTTCTGACGAAGCTGTTTTCTACACTTCTCATCGCCTTGAGCAGGGTGTCGATCTTATCGCTTCCTATACCCCGCTTCATCCTCTTTAAAATCTCGGGATCTATATGCTGGATCGGCATATCGAAGTAGTTTTGAAAAACGGGCGACTCCGCTATCCTGTCGATCAGCTCGAGGGAGGTCGTGCTCGGGTAGAGGTAGAGTATCCTTGCGCTCTTTACCCCCTCGATCTTCTCCACCCTCTCTATGAGTCTTATGAGCCCGTCCCTCTCACCCGTATCGTAGAGGTAGCTGCTGGAGTCTTGCGATATGAAGCTGAAGTCGTAAAACCCGTTTTCTGTCAGGCGTCTGACCTCTTTTTCGACACTTTCGAGAGTTCTTGAGTGCAGTTTTCCTTTGAACCCGGGAATAGCACAGAAGCTGCAGCTCTGGTTGCACCCCTCGGCCAGTTTGATATATGCGTGCGAAGAGGAGCCGGTTATTACCCGCTCCTGGTTGTCGCTCAAAAAGACGTGCGGAGTGAAGCGGCTCCGTTTCGCTCTTATCAAC
>JALSXE010000327.1:7658-10474 GCA_027072755.1 Campylobacterales bacterium
CTTATCAACTCGTCGATCTTGTCGTAGTCTCCGACTCCCGTGAAGATGTCGACTTCGGGCATCTCCTTCTGGAGCTCCTCTTTGTACCGCTCGCTCAGACACCCCGCCATCACCAGAAGCGAATCCTCTTTGCGCGCTTCATGAAGGTTCAGAACCGTCTGTATGCTCTCCTCTTTGGCCGCATCTATAAAGCCGCATGTATTTACTATGATCACATCCGCTTCATCTGGCGTATCTGTCATCTCGAAACTTCTGAGCCGTCCGAGCATCACTTCCGTATCTACAAGGTTTTTGGTACACCCCAATGAAACGACGTGCAGTTTTCCGTTCATATCGATCCTCAATATTTTTTTGAATTCTACCATATAACGAAATCGTTTAACGAAGATAAATCGAAACCCATTTCACAATAGATTCACATTAAATACGTTAACATACGCCTGCAAAAAGATGATTGAGGAGGAGTTATGAAAAAAATCGTCGCAATGGGACTTGCAGGGTGCGCCTTGTGGGCCGCCGATCCGGTCGGAACCTTGAAGCAGAGTGTAGAGCTCGGCTATATCGGTTCTACCGGAAACTCCGAGAGCCAGTCTCTCAACGCCGCGTACAAAAACGACTATCAGTACGCCGCGGATACCGATATGCACTTTAAAGCCGACATACTTTACGGTGAAAAGAGCGGAGTCAAATCGGATGAGCGCTACAGGCTCTTTTACACCGTAAACCGCTATGTCAACAGCGATCTCTTCGCCTACGGTGAAGCGTCGGCCATCAGAAACACCTTCGAGGGTTACAATCAGCAGTACAACCTGGGTGCCGGTCTGGGGTACAACATAATGAAAGATGAGAAGCAGAGCCTGAAGGGCAAAGGCGGTCTGCAGTTTAGAAGAAGCAACTACACATCGCAGCCGCACGACAACTTCTACTACCTCAAAGGGGGTCTCGACTATATCTACAACTTCAGTAAAACCAACCGGTTCACCGCCGACTGGAACCTGCTCGACAATCTAAAGCGGGTAAAAGATTACGAAACCGTCGTAAACCTCGGGCTCAAGATGCTTATAGTCGACCAGCTCTCTTTCAAGATGGGTTTCCAGATAAAATACGACAATGTTCCCGCACTCGGAAAGAAGAAGACGGACACGACCACTACCGCCGGTATTGTCTACAACTTTTAAGGTGTTGAAAAGATTATGAATATGGACTTTTTTAAAGATATAGATATAAACCACTTTGCGGATCTGGCCGTCACATACGGCCTGAAGCTGATTGGCGCCGTAGCGATATTCATCATAGGAAAGTGGATCGCCAAAGCCGTTACCAACAGTATCAAAAAGATTATGGAGCGGGGCAAGGTCGAAGCGACGTTAGTCTCCTTCACGGGCAGCCTGATATATGTCGTTTTGATGATCGTCGTCATTCTGGCGGCACTCAACAATCTCGGCGTAAACACCACTTCGTTCGTCGCCATTTTGGGTGCGGCCGGTCTGGCTGTGGGTCTGGCGCTGCAAGGCACCCTCTCGAATGTCGGTGCGGCCGTACTGCTTATACTCTTTAGACCCTTCAAGGTGGGGGACTTCGTAGAGGCGGGCGGTACCGCCGGCGTGGTCGAGGAGATAAACATGTTCTCCACCATATTCAAAACGGGCGACAACAAAGTCGTCATAGTTCCAAACGGCGCAATTATAGGCGGAACCATAACGAACTACTCCGCCAAGGAGACAAGACGGGTGGAGTGGACCTTCGGCATAGGATACGACGACGACCTGAAGCTCGCCAAGAGGACACTCGAAGAGATTCTAACTGATGATGAACGCATTCTGAAAGATCCGGCGCCCTTTGTCGCCGTATCGGAACTTGCGGACAGCAGTGTAAACTTTGTCTGTCGCGTCTGGGTAAAGAGCGGCGACTACTGGGGAGTCTATTTCGATACGATCGAGAAGGTGAAGCTTATCTTCGACGAAAAGGGTATCAGCATCCCCTATCCCCAGATGGATGTCCACCTGGACAAACCTGAGCAGAGCTGATAGGACACCCCCTCTCTTTCTCCCCCTGCGGGGAGAACCCCTCAAGCCGCTATCTTCGGCTATAATATCTACATGAAAATCAAAAGCAATCTATGGTTCGAGAGTGACGAGAAGGCCTTCTTCGGAAAGGGACGCATAGAGCTTCTGGAGCAGATTGGGCGTCACGGCTCCATATCCAAAGCCGCCAAGGCGATGAAGATGAGTTACAAAGCCGCATGGGATGCGGTGAACGAGATGAACTCTCTGAGCAGAGAGCCCATCGTGGCCAAAGAGACCGGAGGCAGAGGCGGAGGCGGAACGAGGCTTACCGAAAAGGGGCGGGAGTATATCCGGATATACAAAGAGATATCTTCGCTGCAGCAAAGACTCTTCGATCTTGTCAGCGAGCAGGCTGTGGAGTCAGAGAGGCTCCGGTCGTTGAGCAGGCGGCTTACGCTTCAAACAAGTGCCAGAAACCAGTATCTCGGCCGCGTAGTTAGGGTGGAGTGCGGGGAGGTCGAGTGCGAAGTGGAGCTCGATATCGGCGGCGGTGAACTGATAAGGGCGCTGATTACGAGCGTAAGCGCCGAAAAGATGGGGATAGAGACGGGTATGGAGATCTTTGCCCTCATCAAAAGCAGTTGGATCAAGCCTGCGGCGAAAGCGCCGAAAAAGAGCGGTTTCAACGTACTCGAGGCGAGAGTGGACTCTTTAGTCGAAGACGGGGAGTTTACAGAAGTAGGACTTGTTTTGAGAAACGGTGCGAGAGTCGTATCGGTCGTAAAGAGGAGTGAGGCGCAAGCGGCAGGG